>NZ_JAYLLN010000043.1:0-32533 GCF_037126265.1 Sphingobacterium tenebrionis | reverse complement strand
TACTAAGACAGCCCTAGGCTCTCCCTCTTTTCACTAAATACAGCAAATCTATAAAACAAAAAATGTCTCCTACATTTGCTTGACACAAACATAGGAGACAGCCTCTTTTTTTATGATCCTTTTTTTTGATGCTGATTAGGAGATGGTTTTAAACCTTTTCTTTATTTCCTTACGCCTGGACCTCCTTAATCTCGAACGTTTGATAGGGTAATGTCTTTTATTGGTGATGTTATTGAATACCAAAGCAACCAATAATAGAATTAATGCTCCAGAAAATACCGGCGTTAGGACATACCAATAACCTAATGCACTGATCTTGGTCCCACCCGAGACGGCTATCAAAGCCGTTGCCCCGCCTGGAGGATGTAAACTCCGTGTAACCTGCATAGCCACTATGGAGCATGCTACTGCAAGTGGTGCTGTCAACCAAATAATATCCGGCATGATCTTCCCAATTGTTACACCGACCAAAGCAGATACCACATGGCCCCCTACCAGGTTCCTAGGCTGCGCCAAAGGACTTTGGATAGCGCCATACACCAGCACTGCTGAAGCACCAAATGAACCGATCAGAAAGATATTCTCCATCAAAGGTAATTGATGGGATTGTATAAAAGCAATAATGCCGATACCAATGAAGGCACCGACAAATGACCAAAAATGTTCCCTGAAATCAACTAAGGTCTCTCGGTACATCACATACCGATAAACCCTAAAATGTCTATGGACGGATTTCCGAAGCTTATTCACTTATTTATGCCTTGTGTCTTTGACGTAGTGCTTCATAGATGACCACTCCTGCAGATACGGAAACATTGAGGGATTCAATCTCTCCGAACATCGGTATCTTCGCTAATTTATCAGAAATACGGATCAGATCATCGGATACACCGACATCTTCCGCACCCATAATGATACAGGTAGGAACGGTATAATCAACCGAATAAATGGATTCTTCGGTCTTTTCAGTACTTACCACCAACTGTACACCAGACTCGATCAGGAATTTACCTGTTTTGGATAAGGAATCCTGACGGCAGACTGGGATTTTATATAGTGCACCTGCGGATGTTTTAATCGCATCCGGATTGATCTCTGCAGATCCTTTTTTAGGAACGATGATCGCATGTACACCAGCACATTCTGCGGTACGGGCAATAGCGCCCATGTTACGCACATCGGTAACTCCATCCAACATGATGAACAAAGGTGTTTCACCCTTCTCATAGATCTCTGGAAGGATATCTTCTACGTTATGGTAAGTTATAGGGGAAATTACGGCAATGACACCTTGGTGATTCTTTTTGGTGATGCGGTTCAGCTTCTCGATAGGAACTTGTTGAAACGAAAGTTCATATTCCTTAACCATTGCCTTGAATTCAGCAAATAATGGCCCTGAAAGACCACGTTGAACAAAAAGAGATTCAATCTCTTTTCCACTGTCAATGGCTTCCATAACCGCACGGATACCAAATACCATTTGATTAGTCTCTCTCTTTTCTCTTCCTTCTCTACGCTGAAATTGTTGCATGTATTATCGATTTGCTACAAAAGTAGTAATTTATTGATTAGCTAAGCCCTAAATCAAATGTTTTTCGCAATTGTTCCAAGGCCGGATTCTTGGCAAGCATGGCCTGGTATTTCTCTTGAGAGGTATAAGGCTTTCTTTCTTTCGATTTTTCCACCATCACGCCTTCTATTTCCAAGGCAAAATTTCGGAGCTGAACCCGTAGGTAATTCAGGATATCGATCTTACCGAGTTTCAATCCATCCATCTGCACCATATTTTCTACCTCTACCAGGATTTTCGTTCCCTGAAGAGTGGGCGTATTGGCAGTCATGATGGTAAATAAGGTAAGTTTATTTTCGGATTTTAATTTCTCCGCAAAGGCATTCCATTTCCCAAGAAAAGCATTGGTGGTCACTTCCAGAAATTCTGACCCTTGGACAAGCTCATTCTCTTCCTTATCTGTTTCGCTTTTGGGCAGGAATATTTTTTTCAGGTCAGGCACCGCTATGGATGGCTTTATCTGTCCCCAACCATTACCAGAAGGGGCTGACTGCGTAGGTGCAGGTGCAGGCGCTGCTTGCTCCACAGGAGCTTTTTTTTCAGGGGTTGGAGCAACAAATGCGGATGGGACCGGCTTAGCAGGATTAATCGCTGGAGATTCTTTCGGTTGACCAGCTGGAGCTGCTACTGACGCTACTTGCGCTGTATTGCTTAACCCTGACTCAGGGAGTTTTTTTTTTAGTTCAGCATTTGCTGATATCCCATGGTTAGCTAACTGAATGGCACTGGCCAAATGGCACATTTTGAGCAGGGCCAATTCCACTTGTAATCGTTGGTTCTTACTGGTCCTGTAATTGACTTCGCATTGATTGGAAATATTCAATGCAGACAAGAGTATACCACTGGAAATCAACTGAGATTGATCAAGATAACGTTTCTTCACATTCTCACTGGTTTCCAATAATTTCAGGGTAGATGGATCTTTTGTAACCAAAAGATTTCTGATATGCGAGGACAACCCTGCAATGAAGTGACCTGCATCAAATCCCTTATTCAGGATCTGATCAAAGGTCAATAATACATTTGCTGCATCCTCTTTATTCACCGCATCCAAAATCTGAAAGAAATAATCATAATCCAAGATGTTCAGATTATCAATTACGGCTTTGTAGGTCAAGTTTTTATTAGAGAAGCTGACGATCTGGTCAAACATGGATAAGGCATCCCTTAAACCACCATCTGCTTTTTGGGCAATGACATGTAATCCATCTGCTTCAAAAGTCACTCCTTCTTTGGAGGCAATCGCGGCCAGATGGTTTGCCATATCCTCTACCTTGATCCTATTGAAATCAAATATCTGACAACGGGATAGAATGGTAGGGAGAATCTTATGTTTTTCAGTGGTCGCCAAAATAAAGATGGCGTAGGAAGGTGGCTCTTCCAGTGTCTTCAAAAAAGCATTGAAGGCCTGCTGGGAAAGCATGTGCACCTCATCGATGATATAGATCTTATATTTCCCAGTTTGGGGCGGAATGCGCACCTGATCGATCAAAGATCGGATATCTTCCACCGAGTTGTTCGAGGCGGCATCCAATTCATGGATACTGAAGGAATTACCGTTCTGGAAAGATTTACAGGAATCACAGGTTCCACAAGCTTCCACATTCTCGGAAATATTCTCACAGTTTATTGTTTTTGCTAGGATGCGGGCACAGGTTGTTTTACCAACACCACGAGGACCACAAAACAAGAATGCCTGGGCTAATTGTTGGTTGTGAATTGCATTTTTTAAAGTACCTGTGATGTGTTGCTGGCCAACAACCGAATCGAAAGTAACCGGTCTATATTTCCGCGCAGAAACAATAAAATTATCCATACACGAAGATAGTCATTTTATGGCAAAAAAAAGTGCAGCTCCCCATTGAACTGCACCATAAAAGATTCCAATAAAATTAATTTGTCACTCGAAACACTATGCCACCGCTTTTGGTTCTTGATAAGTAACTTTCCAGATAACGGCGCCCACAATGGCCCCCAATACTGGAGCTACCAGGAACAACCATAACTGCGAGATGGCTTCACCGCCAGCAAAAATGGCAGGACCCAAGCTACGTGCCGGATTAACCGAAGTACCTGTGATAGGAATAGCCACCATGTGGATCAACACTAAGGTAAAACCGATAGCTAGCCCAGCCATGGTACCATTGCCTACTTTGGAGGTAGTACCCAAAATAACAAAAAGAAAGATGGCAGTAAGCACGGCCTCTGTTACAAAAGCTGCTGTCATGTTGTATTCGTTCTGATAGCCAGAACCCCAACCATTTGACCCGTACGCCCATTCGCCTGGATTAAAGCCGGCCAATTGACCCGCAAGAATGGTCTTTAAAACAAAAGCACCTAGAATAGCGCCTAAGATCTGTGCTGCTATATAAATAACAGCATCTTTAGCAGATATTTTACCTGCTACCTATACACCAATAGTTACCGCAGGGTTGATATGACAACCTGAAATACCACCAATGGCATAAGCAAACACCACAACCGACAACCCGAAGGCTAACGAAATTCCCAACAAGCCCAATCCTGAAGTTTGTGCCAGAGTAGTACCGCCCGCAACTGCTGCTGCACCACAACCAAACAATACCAAGCCGAATGTTCCAATCAGCTCCGCGATGAATTTAGATGAAATTTTTGTCTCCATAATTGTAATAATTTAAGACAAGTTAGTAAATAAAAATTTACCTATTAATAAAATGCGTGAAATACCTGCTGAATAATTTAGCTTCTAGCCGAAACTCTACAAACCATGACTTACATCATAAAAAAAAGGTCGATATCACATCGACCTTTTTTCATTGTTTTACCTAATAACCTTTTAATCACCAAACAATTTATTGAAACAAATTACTTATGACAAAGGTATGGCTGTATCGTAAAATTACCGTTAAGCCTAAATTAATAAATAACTTATTTTGCTTTTGCTGAAGCGAGCATGCG
Organism: Sphingobacterium tenebrionis; assembly: GCF_037126265.1. Lineage (NCBI taxonomy): Bacteria > Pseudomonadati > Bacteroidota > Sphingobacteriia > Sphingobacteriales > Sphingobacteriaceae > Sphingobacterium > Sphingobacterium tenebrionis. The sequence goes on along the minus strand of NZ_JAYLLN010000043.1, from coordinate 28,026 downwards.
TAAAACTTCGTCTACTGTGGTTCTAGCTGCTTCTACCATCTTCGGATTTCCGGGATAATCCGCATCCATGGTAACGGTTTTTGATTTTTCTTTATAGGTGAAGGTAAGTTTATAACGAGCTACACGTTGTCCCTGCTTTCTTCCCTCCTCTGGGGTAATCATATCATTATCCACATTCCAAAATCCAAACTCCTGTGCTTTTCTATGTAAATACAATAACTCATCTTTTTTCAGTGTCAGCGTATCTTTTACCAATTTTCCTTCTTTGGTTAGGTAATTGTATTGATGGGTTTTTGAGTTATAGTAATTCAGCATAGAATCCGGAAAGCCGTAGGTCAATTCCAATGACTCAAAATCCGTAAAACGGAAAGGAGCATTCTTGATCATATTGGAATAGTAAAACACACAATACAGCATAAATGGGACTATAATGCTGAGGGCTAGGAATATCTTTTTGCTTCTGTCTGACATGTTATTTCAAATTCTGCACAAAAGTAAGCATTTAAACGACAATTAACTACTTGGGGTACCGCAGCGGGTAAAATACTTCGCGTACCAAGCATCCTTCAGGCTGGAAATAATGACTCCTTTCCGGGTAGAAACATGGACGAATTTGCCGTTATGGAGGTATATGCCTACATGATCGATGTTTCTGCCTCCAAAGGAGAAGAACACCAGATCCCCTTCTTTCAGTTGATTGTCATATTTTCGCTTGATATTTTCGGCCATATCGCGTGAGGTCCGAGGGAGGTCCTTTCCATATACCTTTTGATAGAGCATGCCAACAAAACCCGAACAATCTACCCCTTTTTTATCCAACCCTCCCATGCGATGTGGAGTACCCATCCAATCATCAATCATCATGTACAGGGATTTACTGTCCAAGTCTTTTGCACGAACACCCAATAAATTTGCATAGTTTTCAAGTTTGTTTCCCGAGAATTCCATTCCTCGGGCATCCGAGGCGTCAGAGAGCGGAGCATCTTTCCGATAGCCACCAGCGGAACTGGAGCTTCCCAATGTTTTTTTCTTAACACCACAGGATCCTAAAAAAAGCAACGGCAGCAAAACCAATAATAATCCAAACCTAAATCGCATATCCATTATTCAAAAATACCCTTAACCATCAAGCAAATACAAGCTGAACTTTTCCACAATTGTGAAATTGATACATTTATTCTGTTACTTTGCAAGATATGATAAAAACACAGGGAGCAATCGCTGTCTTCATTGGTGCTGCCAGTTTCGGCATCCTATCTACCTTCGTAAAAAAAGCCTACGAGCAAGGCTATAATCTCGGTGAAGTGACAGGCACACAAGCTTTATTTGGTGCCCTGATCCTTTGGCTCCTCTGGTTGATCTTCAGAAAAAATGCTTCATCCACTTCTCCCAGCAGGAAAACCCCTGCTTGGAAGATCATCCTCAGTGGGGTAAGCACTGGTACGGTTAGCATCCTTTATTACAAATGTGTACAACTTGTCCCTGCTTCCTTGGCCATCGTGCTCCTGATGCAATATATCTGGATCGGACAATTGATCGAATTCCTCTTTTTTAAGGCAAAACCTGATTGGACGCAGATCTTAATGATCGTCCTGATCTTGGCCGGAACCCTTTTTGCTACCGGCATCCTGGAGGAACCACTGGAGAACTTTTCTCTGGAAGGTATCGTTTATGGGCTATTGGCTGCCACAGCCTATTCCATCTTTATGATCGTGAATGGCAGGATTGGCAATGATTATTCGGCACTCCATAAATCAGCCCTGATGATTACCGGTGCCTGCCTTTTGATTTTTATCCTCCTTCAGCCTTTCAGTCTATTCCATCCAACAACATTTACTGGAATTCTACCATACGGGTTATTATTGGCTGTTTTCGGAACAGTAATTCCACCCTTGTTATTTGCCTATGGATTACCCAAGACAGGCTATTCTCTGGGAGCGGTTTTGAGTGCAGTAGAATTACCCGTAGCGGTGTGCATGTCTTACCTCATTTTAAACGAATCGGTAAGTTACTTGAAATGGTTTGGTGTATTATTTATACTTTTGGTAATCGCTTGGAAAAATTTAGTGAAGTCAAACTCAAATATTTAACATTAGTAGCATTTACTTGCGTATTTTGATTTATGGAAAATTATCTCTATCTCGTTCTCATTACCTTAGCTGTTCTGGCGGTCATTGACCTAATGGTTGGGGTAAGTAATGATGCCGTTAATTTCTTAAACTCGGCAATCGGATCTAAAGCCCTACCCTTTAAGAGCATCATGATCATTGCCAGCTTAGGGATCCTTTTTGGATCGGTGTTTTCAAGTGGTATGATGGAAATTGCCCGATCGGGAATCTATGTCCCCGGGAAATTCACCTTTGATGATGTCATCACCATTTTCCTCGCCGTCATGATCACGGATATCATCCTGTTGGATGTATTCAACTTTTTCGGTTTACCGACCTCCACAACGGTTTCCATCGTATTTGAGCTATTAGGGGCAGCCTTTTGTTTGGCGATCTACAAAATAGTAACCACCGATCAAAGTTGGGCAACCTTATCTTCCTATATCAATACGGATAAGGCCTCTGAAATCGTGTATAGTATCCTCTTATCTGTACTCATATCCTTTACCTTAGGTATGATCGTGCAATACATCTCCAGGGTACTGTTCACCTTTCAATTTGAGAAGAAATTAAAGACCATAGGGGTATTTTTCGGTGGTATTGCTATGGCAGCCATCTCCTATTTCATCCTGATCAAAGGACTGAAAGAAGTCTCCTTTTTAAGTGATAATATTAAAGATTGGGTGAAACACCATGAACTATTATTGTTAGGAATAAGCTTCGTCGTGTTCACCTTAGTGAGTTATATCATCAACCTATTAGGGTATAATATCCTAAAGGTTATCATTGGTATAGGAACATTTGCTTTGGCCTTATCTTTCGCTGGAAATGACTTGGTCAACTTTATCGGTGTACCGGTTGCTGCGATGCAGTCTGTGGATATCTTCCAGTCTGTTCCAGGAGCTGACCCAGATGCATATACAATGGGAGCCTTGGCCTCTTCGGAAATTGTAGCGCCTTTATGGGCATTATTATTTGCAGGTATAGTAATGGTTATAACCCTTTGGACTTCTAAAAAAGCAAAAACCGTTATCGAAACGGAGATGAGCTTGTCCAACCAAGGCGATGGCAATGAAAAGTTCAAATCCAACAAACTTTCCAGATCCATTGTTAGAGGGTTTATCCGCGTAGGTTCCGTTCTTTCCTATGTGATGCCAAGAACCATGCAAGCTAGCATAGATAAGAAGTTTGAAAACCCGATGATCGATCCGGGGCTTAAAAAGAAGAAAAGTAAGGATGAGCCTATGTTCGACATGATCAGGGCTTCGGTTAACCTGATGGTGGCCAGTATCTTGATTGCTTTGGGTACTTCGATGAAATTACCTTTATCCACTACCTATGTAACCTTCATGGTCGCGATGGGTACTGCATTTGCGGATCGTGCCTGGGGAAGAGAAAGTGCTGTTTACCGCGTTTCTGGAGTATTCCATGTAATTGGGGGTTGGTTTGTAACCGCAGCATGTGCTTTTTCTGGTGCTTTTATCTTTGCCTATTTCCTGAAGATCGGTGGTATTATAACCTTCGTGATTTCCCTAGTGGTATTAGCTCTATTATTATATAGAAACGCGAAAAGCCACGATAAAAAAATCAAGGCTAAGGCATTACAGGAATTAAATCTGGAGAAATCTGATATTATCGGGCTTCAACAGGTTATTGAAACCAGTGCCCAGCAGATCAGTGAAACCTTCTCCAAGACCAATATATTCTATAAGGAAGCCATTGACTCGTTGATCAAGGAGGACCTGGTTGCACTCAGCACCAATAAGAAATTGGTGAAGAAACTGCTCAATGACCTGAACAGTACCAATAACGCCATGTACGAATTCATTCGGAACCTGGATGATAGTTCTGTTAAAGGAAGCCGATATTATATTATTTCCTTGGGTTATTTACAGGATATGGTGGAGAATGTTGCTGTTATCAATTCCAATGCTCTATCTCATGTGGACAACAACCATAAACACCTGCGCATTAGCCAAGCCAAGGATTTGAAATACGTGGTGGAGCAGATTGGTAACTGGTTCTCCCAGATCCATAATACCTACCGGAGATTGGACTTCTCTAAAATTGATGAGCATATTCGGGATAGGGAAGAAATCCAAGATTACATCAATAATCTATTGGATAAACAGATCGATAGGATCCGTACCTCCGAGAACAGTCCTAAAAACAGCCGCTTGTACTTCTCTATTTTATTGGAGACAAATGAGCTGATCAGTTCAACATTTAAATTATTAAGATTGCATAAGGAATTTGAAAGTTTCAGACAACGGAACAAATAATTTCCGGATGAAAAAAGCAATATAGCTGCCTAAGTTTTTAGGCAGCCATATTTTTTTATAAAATCCGTAGATTTGATAAACGATTGATTAACAAGCTCATTATGTCCAATAAAGATTATCAGATCCAGATCCCCGTTTTTGAATTAAGCCGTGCCATAGCATTTTACAAACATGTATTCAGCTTCCGTTTTAGACCTCAGCATCCTGAATTAGACTATGCGCAAAGGGTGGAGTTTGAAATCCCCGAGACTAACCAGCAAGGTATATTGGTTCAGCAAGAAGCAGGCTCTGTCCAAGAAAATAAATCAGCATTTCATTTTAAGACCTTGGAGATCGAGGATGTCCTCCGAAGGGTGAAGGATAAAAACGGAAGGATCTTAAAGGATAAATTCATCGATCCACAGACCAGGAATATCCTGGCCGAATTTGAAGATTCCGAGGGAAATATGATCTCCCTCCATCAAATCTATCCGGCTAAATAGGAAAATAGCTTTTTAACGAAAATTAGTGGGTCAGGATTTCAGGGATTTCCTCAATATCTACATCTCCATTCTCTGAAATGCTCAAGAATTTCACAGGAACTACCTCGTTCACCAATAGCGGATCATAAGCGGTGCGTACTTTAACATAATTTCTGGAAAAGCCATGCATATAGCCATCTTTGATATCCCCTTCAAAAAGAATAAGGTCTTTTGCACCTATTTGGCTTTCATAAAAGGATCTTCTTTTCTTTTCCGATAGGATATGGAGCATTTTACTGCGGTCGCTACGTTGTGCTCCCGGTACAGCTCCCTCCATTTGGGCAGCGATGGTATTCTCTCGTTCAGAATAAGTAAAGACATGTAAGTAGGAAATATCCATCTCATTCAGGAAGTTATAGGTATCGATAAAATCCTCCCGTGTTTCGCCAGGAAATCCTACAATCACATCCACCCCAATACAGCAATTAGGCATCAAACTTTTAATCTTTGTGACCCTTTCAGCGTATAATTCCCTTTTATATCTTCTCCGCATTTTTGCCAGTACATTATTATTTCCAGATTGTAAAGGCATATGGAAGTGAGGCACAAAACGTTTGGATTGGGCTACAAATTCGATGATTTCATTGGTCAATAAGTTTGGCTCAATGCTGGATATCCGGATTCGGTCAATTCCTTCCACCTCATCCAAGGCTTTTACCAAGTCGACAAAACGATCTTGACGCTTTCCGTCACGGACACCAAAATCACCGATATTTACCCCTGTCAGTACGATTTCCTTAACGCCAGAAGCGGCAATCTCTTCCGCCTGTTTTACGATATCTTCTATCTTACCGGAGCGGCTTGCACCGCGTGCCAACGGAATGGTACAGAACGTACAGGAATAATCACATCCATCCTGAACCTTCAAAAAGGTACGGGTTCTATCCCCAATGGAAAAAGCGGAAACAAATTGATGGGTTTCATCTATCGGTGCATTATGCACCACCGTTTTCTCATTCTTGGTCAGATCGTTGATATGCTCCAGGATATTAAACTTTTCAGCAGCACCTAAGACCATATCGACGCCCGGAATTTCAGAAATCTCTTTGGGTTTCAATTGTGCATAACAACCTACGATGGTAATGTAGGCATTCGGGGAATGTTTCAACGCTTCTTTCACCACCTTTCGGCACTTTCGATCCGCATGATCTGTAACAGAACACGTATTGATTACATATACATCCGCCGCACTGTTGAAAGGCGTCGTCTCGTAACCTGCATCTTTGAAAATCCGACCAATGGAAGATGTTTCTGAAAAGTTCAGTTTACATCCCAAGGTATAGAAAGCAACTTTTTTTCCCATGATATTTTGCAAAAATACACAAAAAGACTCAAATTGTTAGTTGTTGAAAAATTGTGATATTCTGATGATTTAAAAAAAGGTATCTTCGTAGCTAACTCGAAAAAGGAAAGAATAGCTATGAAACAGTATTTGGATCTATTGGATCATGTTTACAAGACAGGGGTCGAAAAAACAGATAGAACAGGAACAGGAACTAAAAGTGTTTTTGGATACCAAATGCGTTTCAATCTAAAAGAAGGTTTTCCTTTGGTGACTACCAAAAAGCTTCATTTAAGATCGATTATACACGAATTGATTTGGTTTTTGAAAGGGGAAACCAATATCAAATACCTTAAGGATAATGGGGTGAGTATTTGGGATGAATGGGCAGATGAAGAAGGAAATCTAGGGCCGGTTTATGGTTCGCAGTGGCGTTCATGGCCAAGTCCTGATGGCCGTCATATCGACCAGATCAGCCAAATCATCCATCAGCTTAAAAACTCACCAGATTCAAGAAGGATCATAGTTTCAGCTTGGAATGTGGCGGAGATTGAAAACATGGCCTTACCTCCATGTCATGCCTTTTTCCAATTCTATGTGGCACCAGCCCAGCCGGAAAAAGGGATATTAAAACCACAGCTTTCTTGCCAATTGTATCAACGTAGTGCCGATATCTTCTTAGGCGTACCGTTCAATATTGCTTCTTATGCCTTGCTGACCATGATGGTTGCGCAGGTTTGTGATATGGAAGCGGCTGAATTCGTGCATACCCTTGGTGATGCGCACATTTACAGTAACCATTTTGAGCAAACGGAACTGCAATTGAGCCGCGATCCTAAGCCTTTACCACAAATGATCATCAATCCAGAAGTAAAGGATATATTCGACTTCAAATTTGAGGATTTTGAACTGGTTAATTACGAAAGTCATCCACATATTAAAGCTCCAGTAGCGGTTTAACAAACATAAAATTCATGATTTCTAGCCAACCAACAGTTACTTTAATCGTCGCTGCCGCAGAAAACAATGCCATTGGAAAAGGTAATCAGATGCCTTGGCATCTTCCAAATGATTTCAAATATTTCAAGGAAAAAACGATGGACCATTCCATCGTGATGGGCAGGAATACCTTTGAATCAATCGGTAAACCCTTGCCCGGTAGAAGGAACATCGTCGTATCCAGAACCTCAACAAGCATTCATGAGGATGTTGATGTGGCCAATAGCATTCCGGAGGTTTTGACCTATTGCAGGGATGAAAATGAGATATTTATCATCGGTGGTGCACAGATCTATAAACAGACTTTGGGGATAGCAGATAAGGTTCTGCTTACTCGCGTACATACCGATATAAAAGATGCCGATGCTTTCTTCCCGGAATTACCTGAACAGGATTGGGAATTGATCAGTTCGGATGCTCATCAAAAAGACGAGAAACATCAATTTGATTATACCTTTGAGGTATATAAAAGAAAATAAGGGAAGTCAAACTAAGCTTCCCTTTTTACGTTTAATAATTTACCATGAATACAAGCAGCATACACTTTCAACTTTCTTTTATCGAACCACAGGCGCATTATGTGGAGGTAAGCATGTTCATCGAAGGCTTTAGCCAGCCTTATATCGACCTTAAAATGCCGGTATGGACTCCTGGCTCCTACCTGATCCGAGAATTCTCCAAGAATGTTGAACAGGTAACTGCCTTGAGTAAGGATGGTGAAAAGCTATTGGTCAGTAAAATCTCCAAGAACACATGGCGCGTTTATACCAATGGGCATGATTTTGCGTGTTCCTACCGGGTTTATTCCTTTGAAAGATCGGTGCGGACCAATTTTGTGGATGATAGCCACGCCTTTATCAGTCCTGCCGGAACTTTTCTTTACGTGGATGGTCAATTGAGCCATGCCTCCACCGTACAAGTGATATTACCACCTCAGTGGTCCTATGTATCTACCGGTTTGGCACAAACCGAGGTTGGTGAATTAGTCTATTATGCTGAGGATTTTGATATCCTTTATGATTCTCCTTTGGAGATTGGAAACCAGGATATTTGGCATTTCCAGGCAGCAGGAATACCGCATGAATTTGCGATGGTGGGACAAGGAAATTACAATAAAGACCAATTGACGCTGGATATTCAAAAGATTGTTGCTGAAGAGACCCGTATCTGGGGTTCTAACCCGAATGATCGCTATGTATTTATCACGCATAACTACCAAAGCGCACATGGTGGTTTGGAACATTTGAATTCGACGGTTCTAGCAGCTTCTCGTAATGCCTATATTACCAATATTGGTTATAATAATTTCCTGAGCCTAGTAGCACATGAATATTTCCATCTGTGGAATGTGAAAAGGTTGCGTCCGAAGAACTTGGGCCCTTTTGATTATGAACAGGAAAACTATACGCCATTATTGTGGATCTTTGAGGGATTTACGGCTTATTACGATAACCTGATTACAAGAAGATGTGGATTTAGGAATGAGGTGGAATATTTGAATGAACTGGTTTCGGAATTTAATTTGGTGTTGAATAGACCTGGTCATTTATTGCAATCTGTCGGTTTATCTAGTTTTGATACTTGGATAAAGCAATATCGTCCGGATGAGAACTCGCCGAATGTAAGTATTTCCTATTATAATAAAGGAGCAATGTTGGCCTGTATGATAGACATTAGTATTATTGTTGGAACCAATGGTGAGAAATGTTTGGATGATGTAATGGGTGCCGCTTATGAGCGGTTTTATTTGATGGAGAACCGAGGGATAGAGGAGAAGGAATTTCAGGCTTTGGCAGAAGAGGTTACAGGGGTTTCGTTGAAAGAGATCTTTAAGGCGGTGTATGAGATTACCGAATTGGATTATAATGCTTATTTCAATAAGGTAGGTTATCAGTTTATTGATCAAAATAAATTGAATCAGACCAGTAGTTTGGGAATTAAGGTTTCCCATTCGGATGGCAGGACAACCATTAAAGCTGTTGATCGGAATTCTAGTGCTTGGGAGTATGGTTTGAATGTGGATGATGAGATTATTGCGGTTAATGGAAATCGTTTGGATCAGCAGGGTCGGGAATTGGATCAAGCAATGACTTATAGCCAGGTTGGGGATGAGGTGGTTATTTTGGTGGCGAGGGATGGTTTGATGATGGAGATTCCTGTTAAATTGAAGGCAAGTGAAAAAGTGTCGTATTATATTGAAAGAAACCCGGAAGCTAGCGAGGAAGAAAGAAGATTAGGGGATGTTTGGTTGAGTTTGGGGTAAGAAAACCGTCATTGCGAGGAAAGAAGCAATCTTCCCGCATGTCATGCTGACTTCCGCATGTCATGCTGAGCGTAGTCGAAGCATCTGTTCGTAAGTAACCGTACAGATCCTTCGACTACGCTCAGGATGACAAAGTTCACACATGACAAAGTCCAAAGATTGCTTCGTCGTACCTCCTCGCAATGACGCAGTTCCTCGCAATGACGCAGTTCCTCGCAATGACGCAATTAAAACCTAAAAAGTATATCTCACCGAAAATCCCAATCCATCCACAATCCTAAATCCACTTTCCTGCAAGAAATCAAAATAAGGTTTTGCATCCAACGTAATCGCGATAGGCGCTGAAGGAATCTTATATTCCAAACCTGCAATTCCATCAATACTCAAAGCCAGTTCTGAATACTTATCAAATCTTTTTCCATTCGCATCAGTATACGCCTTACCAGTATAAGAACCCACACTACCACCAAATCCCCAGAACCAGGAAAGGTCATCGATCAATGGTTTATGGTATTGATACAATCCTACCAAACGGAATCTACTTGATTTAGAGTTACTTTGAACACTCATGATCCCTTCAATGGCCCTATCCGGGCTAAGGGTATATCGATAGGTAATACCAGTGGCCGATCCGAAGCGCGCTCCGATAGCATGTTGTGTCGTCAATTGCGCTTGTGCAGCCGTTGAAAACCCCAAAAAAGTAATAACAGAAATAAAAGTGATTTGTAAAATTCTATTCATTATAACATCTAATTTAATTCAAAAGTAACATTAATTTTCTAACGGAAAAAACCTGCTTTTTGTATATTTTCAGTCAAAAATTTATTCTGCACGCATAGTTTTTACCTAAAAAATTATATATTAGTCTACCTATAGTATCAATAACCAATTAAGGAATTATTATTTAGGAGGAGACAACATGAGCAAATTGAATAAACTGTATGACCTGGTCATTAATTATAAGAATAAGTACAGCAAAGAAATCATGGTTGCTGGGCGCGCAGGAAGTTCTTGGAAAACCTATTCAACCGATGAATTTGTAGAAACCGTAGAAAGTTTAAGTAAAGGATTACTTGCAAAAGGCATCCAAAAGGGTGATCGGATAGCGATTATGTCCGGGAATCGACCCGAATGGAATTTCATCGATTTTGCCTGTAATCAAATTGGTGCTGCTACTGTCCCCCTCTATCCTACCCTTTCCAATCAAGATCTAGTTTACATTTTAAATGACGCCGAAGTAAAACTTCTTTTTGTGAGTAATGAGGAACTATCTGTGAAAGCGGATAATGCCTTAAAGGAAAACAACCTGGAGTTGGAATCTTTCACCTTTGATGATATCCAAGGAAGAAAATCCTATAAAGAGGTGGTTGAACTGGGTAAGCAACAGAATACAGACCTGACCCCTTATCGGGAGGCTGTAGGATTGGATGATCTATTAACGCTCATTTACACCTCTGGTACCACTGGAAAGCCGAAAGGGGTATTTCTATCCCATAAAAACATCATCAGCAATGTAGAAGCCTGTAATCACCTAGTAACAGATGAATATAAAAAAGCGTTAAGTTTTCTTCCTTTATGCCATATTTTCGAAAGAATGGTGGTGTACATGTATTTTTCAAAAGGTGTTCAGATCTATTATGCCGAAAACTTGGACAATATCGTTGTGGACATCAATGAGGTAAAACCTGATCTATTCACTACTGTGCCAAGGGTACTGGAAAAAGTATACGACAAGGTGGTGGAGAAAGGAAAGAACTTAACCGGAATCAAAAAATCTTTGTTCTTCTGGGCATTGAACTTGGGTCTTCGCTATCAAGAGCCGCAGAAAAACTCTGCCTTCTATAATTTCCAATTGGGTATAGCGCGCAAGTTGATCTTCAGTAAATGGAAGGAAGCATTAGGTGGAAACATCAAATTGATCATCTCAGGTGGTGCCGCGCTTCAGGAAAGGTTGGCACGCGTATTCTGGGCAGCCGGAATCAAAGTATTGGAAGGTTATGGTTTGACCGAGACTTCGCCAGTGATTGCTGTAAATTCCTGGAAAGATGAAGATGTAAAATTTGGAACGGTAGGCCGTGTGTTGAAAAACCTGGAAGTGAAGATCGCTCAGGATGGCGAAATTCTGGTGAAAGGTCCAAGTATTACCATCGGCTATTATAAAAACGATGAGGCCACCAAAGAAGCTATCGACGAAGAAGGATTCTTCCATACCGGCGATATCGGTGAGCTGACTCCGGATGGATTTTTACGGATCACCGATCGCAAAAAAGAAATGTTCAAGACTGCGGGTGGTAAATATGTGGCTCCTCAGGTCATTGAAAATAAATTGATGGAATCCACCCTTATTGCACAGGTGATGGTGGTTGGAGAGAATCAGCGATTCCCTTCGGCATTGATCGTTCCGGCATTTGAGGAATTGGAGAAATACTGTAAACATAAAGGCATTCCTTATAATTCCAAAGAGGAAGCAATCAAGCAGCCTGAAGTATTATCGAAATATGAACAGATAATATCCCAATCAATGGCTAACTTTGGAAAGTGGGAACAGGTAAAAAAATTCATTTTACTGTCTAAAGAATGGACGATCGATGGTGGTGAGCTAACACCAAAATTGAGTCTTAAGCGTAAAGTGATCACCCAACGAAACGAAGAAAACATCAAGCAAATCTACTCGGAATAATGTTAAACACGATCTGGACCAAGATCAAGGAATTTTGGGGTTTATTAATGAATGCAGGAAATGCGTTCGCAGAAGACAATTGTATGAAAATGAGCGCATCCTTGGCTTATTATACGGTTTTTTCCATTGGTCCCCTCCTCCTTATCCTCACTTGGACTTTGGGATTTTTTTACGGCAGTGCATTGGATGGCAGTGAAGGCGCGCGCGAACAGGTATTGCAGGAACTGAATGATATTTTCGGTAAAGAAATCGCTACCCTGCTCGAATCTACCGTACATAATCTTTCTTTGGATAGCAAGTCCAATATTGGGATCATCATCGGTACAGCAACCTTGATGTTTACTTCCACCACTATTTTCGTGGATATCCAAAACTCCATCAACAACATCTGGAAGGTGAAGCCGAAACCTAAAAAAGGCTGGCTGAAGATTATTATTAATAGATTGATCTCCTTTTCCATGATCATCGGTCTGGTGTTTTTATTGATGGCCTCCCTGATTATTTCTTCGGTTATAGGAATTATGACGGATTATTTTAATCAGTTTATGGGGAATTGGGATATTGCGTTGATTGATTGGGTGAATACGGGAATTACCTTTCTGGTGATCACCTCTCTTTTTGGGATCATCTATGCTTTCCTTCCAGATGCGAAGGTTAGGTTTAAGGATATTTTGGGTGGAGCTTTATTTACGGCTCTCCTATTTATGTTAGGAAAGTTCTTGATCTCGTTATACCTTTCGAAGAATGTGACTGCAAGCTCATTTGGAGCCGCTGGATCTATTATTATCCTCTTGGCGTGGGTTTATTACTCAGCAGCGATTCTTTATTTTGGCGCTGAGTTTACGAAGGAGTATGCAGTGAAATATGGTAAAGGAATACAGCCTTCTTCCTTTGCTGTTTTGGTTAAGCAGACTGAGTTGGAAATCGACCCAGAGACTGGAAAACGGGAAGTTGTTAAGAAACATAATGAGCCGGTGCAGTAAAGGGGTGCTGCTATAGTAAACTCTCTCGTCATTGCGAGGAACGAAGCAATCTTTCGATATGTCATGGTGAGCTTAGTCGAACCATCTGTTCGTACAAAAACGTACAGATCCTTCGATGCAGCTCAGGATGACAAAGTTCAAAGATTGCTTCGTCGTACCTCCTCGCAATGACGTACCTCCTCGCAATGACGCTACTTCACATCATAATAATAAACCTGCCTACCCACATTGCCTCCCAAATCATTACCTTCAACCACCACCTTATACTTCCCAACACCATCGGCATTATAAAACTCCAGATTTACCTCTCCATTCTTAACCACATTCACATCCGGATTCCAATACACCGTAGTCCGATAATCGCTTGTGGCTTTACTTTCCGCAGTACTATATTTCGGAACATAGAATTTCCTGGTCTTCACATAACCCAATGGATTAAAATCGATCACATTTGATTTCGGCAACATCGCCTCAATCTGTGCCATCGTCATCCGAGGTTGTTTCTTTTCTTTTTTGGTGATAATTGATACCACCCCATCATTCTGGTAAACATTCCTTACAGTCCCCAGATCATCCCTCAAAAAGATCTCAATTCCTTCAATATCCGGAATCTGAATGGAATTCAAGGAGTTTTCATCGATCGGCATACCATTCAAAAAGAATTGAACCGGCACCCTGCTCCCCTGATTATAATTTCTCGTAATATAATATTTCAAGGTATTGGAATCATAGGTAATCCCTGTTAATATTGTATTCAAACACATCGTCAATACATTACAGCCGTTCAATCGGCTACCATCAATACGGTGTTCCGGCATCGAAAGCCCAGAGAGCGCCGAGAAATCCTTACTCGTCTGTTTGCTTTCAACTTTTTGGGTCACGACAACCTCCTCGATCAACGTGGAAGTCCGGAATTCCTTTTTGCTATTGTCCAGGTAAGCCGAAAGATTCTCATCGATATTGTAGATCGCTGCACTTTTATAAGCATTCGTATCATCAATCCTCGGAAACTCCGTAGGGTCCATATTGATCACCAAACTTCTATAATTAGGATTACTTCTTGCATTTACCGTAGCCTTCAACGAATCATTGAACACCAACTTATCAAATATAAAACGACCTTGTGGATCCGTATAAGCATCACGCTTGATCGCAGCACCAGGTATGGTCAACAACAATCCGGCATTGTTCTGCAACTTCCCAGTATTATCTCTTAAAGTTCCCGAAATCACGATCCCTTCCTCTGGCATATAACGTACGGTTGGGAGTTTTCCTTGGATCAGGTCCTTATAATCAAATCTTCGGAAACCCTGGGTCATCATCAAGGCATCCAGTGCCTCCAAGCGATTCTCGTTCTTCGGATTGAAATAATAATTCGGTTTCTCCACATAGCCCTTTAGGTCCGAATTCACGAGCATATTACTTACAATGCCCCTTTCTTCATCATCGTTAAAAGGAACTTTAGTTTCATCAATGACCGAAACAGAATAAGTGGCAGGTATACTATCCAAGTAATTATTCAGGTTCAGTTTTAGTTTTACCAAGTCTTTCTTCGCATAGCTTGGTTTATCCGTGGAAATTTTGATGTCTATTAATTGCTGAGGCTGAACATAGACCAATCGTTCCGATAGCGGTTGTCCATCCGGAGAGATTAAGGTCAATTGAACGATTCCATTCGGTAATTCACTCAAAGGAACTTTAATGGAAACTGCAGAATTTTTGATGGATACCTGTGCGGCATAGACCAAATGTCCATTCAATTGTCCAAAAATATAATATGGTTTCCCTTCTATCTGCTTGAAATAAGTTTCATTGGTCACCAAACCAATATTTATAGACTCTGCATCCTGGGAAACATAGATCACATTGAGTTTATTTTCAACCACAGCTGGCAAGTCAAATGTCTTTTCGGTTCCATTTTCGAAACTTACCACGGCCTTATAGGTTTCTCCTGGCTGGGGAACCATGGAAAATGAACCCATACCCATTCCCAAATCAGCAAAAGTAGCTACTTCTTTCTTTTTACTATCAATAATCTTACCCTTTACCTTCGCTCCTTTACCAGAAGACTCTACCGCTTTAAAGGCTACTTTTTTGCTTAGGCCGGCAATCAGGTCACCACCTTCCGGAAAAAACTGAACATCCGCATCCCAAAGGGCATTTGCCAAAGGATAATTTCCAACCAAGGTCTCTCCATCTTCCAACTTCACGACAATCCTTCCTTTTTTGAATTTCTCCCTTTCTTTATTGGATAGATTCAAGACCACACGTCCCATCTCATCCGTCTCTGCTTTTCCTTTATCAAAAGCATCCCAACCATCATTAGCTTCCCAGGTCAATTTTCTTTTAGCCAACAATTTCCCATCTTTCGACCGGAACTGCATAGTCGTTTTTGTGCGACTTCCATCTGGCGCGAAACTCACTTGAGCACCCAATTTCTTATTGATGGCATCACCAACGGTTAAAACCTTATTGAAATAATAATCCAGGTCAAAATTCATCATCCATTTGGTGTAAGCACGAAACCTATAATTATCCTGCGCATAGAACTGTGGATCCAGTACCAACTGACCAAATCCACCTCCATTTTTCAATGGGATACGCATGGTTTGGATCAAGGAATCTCGCCCGTTGATCACTTCCACATAAGCTACTTTACTGGAGGCATAATTAAAAAGATTGGTATTCAGATAGGTTTTGAACCAAAGGGTGTCCCCCACGGCATAATAAGGTTTATCAAAATGGAGATGCACCTTTTCTACAGGATATACAGAAAAATACTTTTGAACGTTTTCTACCGCTGTATTAATAGGGATTGCAGGTTTTACTTGAGCATTTACCTGTGGCAGGCTGGCAATAAAAGCAATAAGAGCGAATAATATTCGGTTAAGTCTACTCATCTAAAATTCGTTTTCAAAAAGCTAAATATATCGATTTTTTGGGGAAGACGGATGTCTGTTAAGGATTTTTAACAGCTTTTCCCTAGAGCAGGGGCGCAAAAAGACGACATAAGGAATCGATGCCCCGTTTCCATGCCTTTCTTTTCTTCCAATCTCTAGCGGTGATCAATACAGAATTTGATTTATCGATGGCAAACTGTTCCTCCATCTCCTTGCAGAATTCTTTATTGGAGATCACGGCAGCTACCTCATAATTGATATAGAAACTTCGGAAATCGAGATTGACCGTTCCAACATATGCGATTTTACCATCGATGATAGCCGTCTTGGCATGTAAAAATCCTTTGCTATAAAAATAAACCTTGACTCCTCGTTCCAATAATGGTTTGATGAAGGAGTAACAGGCATGCTGAACAATCCAGGAGTCACCCATCTCCGGAATCATCAATTCTACCTCCACACCAGCTGCGGCGGCGGTTTTAAGGGCGGTTGCCAGTTCTTCCGTCGGAATATAATAGGGCGTACAGAGTTGGATTCGCTCACTTGCCTCCCCAATACTGATCAGCAATGCTTCCATGTTGAATGGCCCGATAGATCCAGGATCACTCGACGCCAGTGCAACCGCACTTAATTCTTCGGATACCGTAGCGGTATCCTTGAAATAGCCATCTTCCAAGTTGAAGGATTCCCCTTCAGTCTGGTTCCAGGAATTCCAGAAACTGATCTGGAACATAGCTGCAGCATTTCCTTTTATCCTTACAGAGGTATCCCGCCAATAGAGCCCAAATTCATTCGGGTTAATATAACGATCGGAAATATTGATACCCCCTATATAGGCCGTATACCCATCTATCACCGCAATTTTCCGGTGGTTCCGGTAATTACTGTTCGCCAGGGAAGTAAAAGTAACAGGCAGGAAAGGTTGAAATTCAATCATGGAATCTTTCTTTTTCCGCATGTACCGCACCAGTTTCGGCGAACCAAAACTATCCACGATCAGTCGGACCTTCACCCCTTCGGCAGCCTTTTTCTCCAGAAGATCCAATACCTGCATTCCGATATTATCCACATCGAAAATATAATATTCCATATGAATGGAATGCTTAGCCTCTTCCAATGATTGGAGGAACAGCGGGAATTTCTGCTCTCCGTTGACCAATAATTTCAATTCATTGTTCAAAGTCGGAGTCGAGAGCTTTTCGTTTTTCAAATAAGAAAAGACCCGGGACAGATCACCTATTTTATCATGGATATTACGGATCGACCAAAGCATCAATGGTTCCAAACGCTGGAATTCTTTTTTGAGGCGTAGGGTCTGTTCCTGGTTGATCCGCTTCATCTTCTTTACCTTGGAAAACTTCTGTCCAAAAAGGTAATACAGGATCAAGCCCACAAAGGGAATAAACACGATCACCATCACCCAAGAAATGGTCTTGGTGGGATTGCGATTTTCGATCAGAATGGTAATGGTTACACCTATATAAACGATCAGCATAGGGATCCATCCCCATTGCTCCAAAAATAATATAGCGGTGTCTAAATGTTCCTTCATATTGGTCTATGAAAGACAAGATACTAAAGAAAATGTTTAGGAAGAAAACAGATTTTTTACATGACGCAATTCAGCGCACCATCCACATGTAATAACGGACTTAGATAAGGGATATCCAAGTTGGCACCACGAAGGATAAACCACATCCCCATCAGTAGAAAAAGCACAGGCAGTACGGAACTAAATCCCTTCTTAAAAATTCGTCTTGGGAAATTACCGGCAAAGGAAAATAGTAAAAGAAGCGGCAAAGTACCTAAGCCGAACAGGATCATAAAAAGAAAACTATTGAGCATGGAATCGGCATTTACGGCGGATGCCAAGGCCATATAGACCATCCCACAGGGCAGTACGCCATTTAGTACGCCGGCAACAAAACTCCCACCGGGACGATACAACCATTTGCCCATGAATTTGGCAAAAGGCTGAATAGCTTTTGTTTGGAAAGCTGCCAATTGACTCGATGATTTTCCGAACATATAAAACAGACCAATGCCGAACAAGATCAGACCAGTGACCAAACTAAAGACCTGTTGCCATCCTTGAACAGCTGCCACATTCCCGATCAGCCCCAAGAACAAACCCAGTAACCCATAGGTAAATATTCGACCAAATTGGTACAGAAGCTTGTTGAAGGTAGTTTTCCAGGAAACCTGTTGCCCAGCCTGAACAGCCAATAATAATGGCCCGCACATGACGGCACAATGGATACTACCAAGCAGCCCCATAAAAAACGCTAGATAGTGATAGGTCATCTTGTTACTGTATAAAAAGTGCCTGGTCAGAAAGGTAATCCAGGTCACCATTCTTCCAATCGATCTCTACATTCCAATTCCCTTTCTCAAAACTCGACAAAGGCAATTTGAACTGGTTGGTCTGGGTAGCAAAAGGAAGGGTTTTATCAAGCTTTCCATTATCCGGTCGCTTGAAATTTAAATTACCTTTATTCCCTGCTGCCACAAACGTGATGGTCAAAGTATCCTTCGTCACCTGCAAGTTAGGCTTCGCCTCGTGATTCAGCAGGTTTTCTTTTTTATGATAGGTATCATCATAATTTAATCCCTTTTCATAATAATCAGGATCTACCAACGAATCGGAATCATTACTGACCATATACACACCGGCGCCAACTATGAAAAGCATAAAGGCCCCTAATCCAAAAACTATTTTATAACCCCAGTTCATTTTATTTATTTTTTAGGCGGAGCAATAAAGGTGGTTTCCATTTGGTCTATCACCTTATCTCCTGCTTTAATATCCACTTTAATATCAGATTTATACGTCTTGATATCTTTCTGATCCCTGATCAGGAAAAGACTTAATTTTGCGCTTCCTTCTTTCGCCAAATGCGAAATAGGATTCACGATCTGGATCCTTACACTAGGATCAGGACTTACCAGCTCGAAATCAATATCCTTACTCGTCTTGTTCAATACTTCTAAGGTATACAGGTTAGATACTGTTCCATCGTCCTTTAATTGATAGGTACTACCCTTTGCGCGCAGAAGCCTACCATCCACATCCGAACGGCTGAAAATCATAAACCCGAAGATACCCATTAATACCAGCAAAATCAAAGTATAGACCCAAGTACGGGTGTTTTTCTTTTTGCTTTCTGCTATGCTTTCCTTTCCTTCGGCTTGTGCCAGGGTATAAAATCCGATCAACCTTCTAGGTTTATCGATCTTATCCATTACAGCATCACAGGCATCGATACATGCCGTACAAGAAACACATTCCAATTGAGGGCCTTTGCGGATGTCAATCCCCGTAGGACAAACATGTACACACAAATGGCAATCTATACAATCGCCTTTCGGGGTATCATCCCCTTTTTTGATTTTTCCTCTGGGTTCTCCCCTTGCCGTATTGTAGGCTACAGTTACCGAATTATCATCCAATAATACACCCTGTAATCTTCCATAAGGACAAATTCGGGTACAGACGATTTCCCTAACAAAGGCAAACACAAAGTAAAAGACCAAGGTAAAGACAAGGATGGATAGGAACCCTACAATATGTTGATCGATAGGATCGGTTGCTATTTTGAGTAAAGCATCTGCGCCGATAATGTAGGCGAGAAACAGATTGGAAATGGCAAAGGATATCAGCAGAAAGATACTGTGTTTGAGCACTTTCTTCCAGGCTTTCGCATCGGTATCCGGTCCTTCATTCAATTTCTTTTGTTGTGTCCAGTCTCCTTCGATAAGGTATTCAATCCGTCGGAAGATCAGTTCCATAAAAATGGTCTGCGGACAAGTCCAACCACACCAGACTCGGCCATACACGGCGGTGAACAGCACGATACACACCATCACGATGAGCATTCCAAAAAGGAAGATATGGAAATCCTGTGGATAGAATAGGTTCCCAAATATGGAGAATTTCCTTTCTACGATGTTGAACATCAAGAAAGGATTTCCATTTATTTTAATGATGGGTCCCAAGAAAAAGAATAGTAGTAAGCCATAACCGACCACCTGTCGATAGTTATAGAGCTTACCGCCAGGCTTTTTGGCGTAGATCCATTGTCTTTTCGATTTTTCAGGTTGATTTGGTTTTCCGGCTTCACTTACTACTATTCCCATGATATTATTGATACAAATTTGCTTGATTAATTTGCAGTGGCTGTGCTATCAGTCGCTGCTGCTTCTGAGGAAGCAGACCCTCCTTCACTTTCATACTTCACCACCTCAGGACCTTCCGCTCCTTTTGGATTGGCAGGTTTGGTATCCCTTAAAGTTATGATGTAATTACTTACCTCTGCAATCTGTGCTGGAGTCAATGTTTGCTCCCAAGGCACCATACCCTTATCAGGCACACCGTATTTTACGGTCTTAAAGATGTCCTTGATCTCCCCACCGTGGATCCAGAAACGGTCGGCTAAGTTAGGACCGATTCCGCCTTCACCCGCTCCACCATGACAGGCTACACAGTTGGTGGCAAAGATCGCTTTACCATTGGCTGCCAACATCCCTGTTTCATCGATGGTGATGGAATTCTCATCAAAAAGATTGGCTGATTGCGCAAGGAACGCCTGTTTCTCCGTTTCTGCTTTTGCCATTTCCTGCTCATACTCCTGATCCTGGTTCAAACCGATACCAAATACCTGGTAGATCAATAGATAGACCACCGCGAATAAACAGGTGGAATAGAACAAGGCGTTAAACCATACCGGGATGGGGTTGTTCAATTCTTGGATACCATCGTATTCATGATCGATAACCAATTCTTTTTCTTGCTCCATAGGTTTTAGCCCCATGAAATAGTTCCACGCGCCACGCCAGTAATTCTTGCGTGCTGCCTTTCTCTCCGCTGCTAAACGAGTTTCCTCTTTTACCACCTCCGGCATAGTCACCTTTAGCATGGAACGTAAGGCACGATTGATGGCGATGGCCGCTATCAAAACAGCTAACAACACCAGGAACACAACCAAGTAAAAGATATCGTTGTACATATTCCCGGTCCCCAATGTCATATCAGTTGAGGGTGCCGCGTCTGCCAATAATACTATAAAATTCATAATTATTTCGATTCAGGTAAGTTCTTCAATTCATTTTCAGACTCCTCAAACGGTAGTTCTTTCATGTAATCAACAAAGCTCTTTTTCATCCGGATCAACATGATCGAAACCGCAATGAAGAATGTTAAGAAGATCAACAAGGAGATTATCATATAAATCTCGTCCCCATGTAAGTCAGTAATTTGCTTCCACATAGCTTTTAATTTTTTAGATAGTCATTAATTAGAACCATTTGATGCTGCTGCTTCCTCTTTTTTCGCTGGAGCAGCTTTAATATCCGTACCTAAACGTTGTAGGTAAGCGATCATGGCTACAATTTCCTTCGTAGGTTCTACTTGAACCTGGTTGGCTGCAAGGTCTTTCGTAATGGCTGCTGCCTGTGCCTGCGCATGTTCAACAGCGTTGATCACCTCGTCATCACTATACGGAACACCTAGATTTCTCATGGCTTTCATTTTCGCAGTTAAGTATTTATAACTGATCTCCTGATCGATCAACCATGGGTATGGAGGCATGATACTTCCTGGTGATGTGATGGTCGGATCCAACATATGGTCATAATGCCATTTATGTGGATACTTACCACCGATACGGTGCAAATCTGGTCCAGTACGTTTCGATCCCCAAAGGAATGGCATATCGTAAATGAACTCCCCTGCTTTGGAATACTCGCCGTAACGAGCGGTCTCCGAACGGAATGGGCGGATAGTTTGTGAGTGACAGTTAACACATCCCTCACGGATATACAGGTCCCTTCCTGTCAATTCCAGGGCGGTATAAGGTTTAACCGATTCGATCTTCGGAATATTACTGCTGACCGTAAAAGTTGGGATCATCTCTACCAAACCACCAATCAAGATAGCGATCAAGGATAGCACCATGAATAAAAGCGGCTTACGCTCTAAACGACGGTGTTGTGCTCTTTCTGTAACCACTACTGGTTCTAGAGCTGGTGCTTCAGCAGGCTCATCAGCCAATAGCGATCCTGTTTTAATGGTTTTCACCAAGTTGTAGGTCATCAGAATTACTCCAGATAAGTACAATAAACCACCTACCGCACGCATCATGTGCATTGGAAGAATCTCTAAGGTAGTTGCCAAGAAGTTAGGATATTTCAATACACCTTCTGGTGTAAAGTCCTTCCACATCAAACCTTGTACAACAGCTGCCCAATACATCGGGATAGCGTAGAAAAGAATACCTAATGTACCGATCCAGAAATGGGTATTCGCCAATTTCTTAGAATATAGTTGAGTTCTATAGATTCTAGGGATCAACCAATATAAGATGGCGAAGGTCATGAATCCGTTCCAACCTAGAGCACCTACGTGAACGTGGGCAACGATCCAGTCAGTAAAGTGCGCAATCGCATTTACTTGTTTTAGGGATAGCATCGGTCCTTCAAAAGTAGCCATACCATAACAGGTCAATGCGACTACCATGAATTTCAATGTAGGTTCTGTACGAACTTTATCCCATGCTCCACGAAGGGTCAATAGACCATTGATCATACCTCCCCAACTTGGGGCGATCAACATGATCGAGAACACCACACCTAAAGATTGTACCCAGCTCGGTAGCGAGGTATACAACAAGTGGTGAGGACCTGCCCAGATATAGATAAAGATTAACGACCAAAAGTGAAGGATACTTAATTTATAAGAATAAACAGGACGGTTAGCCATCTTAGGTAAGAAATAGTACATCATCCCTAAGAATGGGGTAGTCAAGAAGAATGCAACCGCATTGTGGCCATACCACCACTGCACCAAGGCATCCTGAACACCTGCATAAACGTAATAACTCTTCCACATCGAAATTGGCAACTGTACAGAGTTAACAATATGCAGTACAGCAACGGTTACAAACGTGGCAATGTAGAACCAAACGGCTACATACATATGACGTTCTCTACGTTTAATAATAGTACCGAACATGTTAACACCAAAAACCACCCAGATAATGGTAATGGCTAAATCGATCGGCCATTCCATTTCCGCATATTCATGCGAAGTGGTCAGACCTAGAGGAAGGGTAATTGCGGAGGCTACAATGATTAATTGCCATCCCCAGAAATGGATTTTACTTAGCATATCGCTAAACATCCTAGCTTTTAGCACCCGTTGCATGGAGTAATAAGCTCCCATGAAGATTGCATTTCCCACAAACGCAAAAATCACAGCATTGGTGTGCAATGGTCTAATCCGACCAAATGTTGTAAACTGCAACCCGAAGTTGACTTCCGGCCATACCAGCTGACATGCAGCGATTAGGCCGACCGTCATACCGATGATTCCCCAGATTACAGTCGCGATTCCAAAATCTCTGACAATCTTGTTGTCATAATTAAATTGCTCTACCTGCATTATTCTTTATATTAAGTTAACTTGTTCAAAAGTAGCAGTATCACGATGACATTCTAATGATAATAGGAAGCAAGAAATAATGATATGAATCACTTTTTTAAGTTATGCGCTCAGATAGGCCATAGCCAGGTTATTTTTCCGTTTTCATTGGTTAGATGTGCTACGCAATCACTAATAAATTTAATAAACACTTTTTAAATTTACCAACATGACAGAAGATTTGCGTGACATTCCTATGACAGGGTAAAATTTGTTTACTTTTCAGAAAGGAATAAATAGAAAAAGGAAACCTTTTGGGTTTCCTTGCATATATAATAAATAAGATTGTTCTTCTTGAGGGCTTAGCCTTTTTCCAAAACCGTCTTCATGGAGATGATTTTGTAGACATAAGCGGCTGTTTCGGCATTTAATTTTAGGTCGTAATAGTTGTCCTTGCGTTGTCTTTTTAAAGAACCGCGAAGGCTTCCACCGCCCACGTTGTAGGCTGCAGCTACTAGGGTCCAGTCACCAAACTCACTATAAAGTGATTTCAGGTACCGTGCTGCTGCGTGGGTAGATTTGGTTAGGTCTAAACGATCATCCACTTTGCCGTTGACACGTAATCCATAAAGCCTTGCAGTAGCTGGCATGAATTGCCAATAACCACCTGCGCCTTTATGCGATGTAGTTCCAGGATTCAGACTACTTTCAACTACCGCAATGTATTTGAAATCGTCGGGAATACCATAGCTTTTGAGGATTTTGGCGATCCGAGGTAGGAGTTGGTCCGCCTTGCGATGAATCTGATGCGATGATCGCTCTAAATAAGAAAACTTGCGCAGGTACTTGTCCAATTTACGCTTAACGCTTTCTTGTTCCAATGGAATCTCTTCATTCGCGAATGAGATGCTCGAATAAAAATCATCCTTTTCATTCTTTTTCAATTCAGCCAACGTTGTTGCTACATTGGTTTTCATTGAATGGTTTAACGCCTTTCTAAAAGGGTCCGAAACCATGTCTGGCTGTGGGTTTGAGTACAGTTTTGACAACAACATTACAGTCAAAAGTGCACTACAACATAATACTCTTTTTTTTATCATTCAATCCCTTACTGCTATCCTATCCACGCGTAAAATACCGATCAAAAGACAGCTTGGTGAAAATCAAGCTCCAAAGGTAAGACATATTTTGTTATCTACCAAATAGTTATGAGTTTTAACAGTTTTTAACCGTTTAAAAAGCCTCTAACACACCTTATAAGGGACATTGAAACATTTACAAATAAAAAAGAGTAAAATCAATTAATATAGCTATCTTTGTAGCTCAATTTTTTTTGAAAATTATGCCATTTAGTAGCAACAGGAACAGTCGAGACGACAAGTCCAGAAAAAACAGAAGCAACTCAGAAAGCTTTGGAGACCGTAAAAGATCCGATAAAGGTTCTTTTAACGCAAAAAGAGATTCCAACCGTAATTCATCCGACAATTTCCGTAACAACGATAGAGACCAAAAATTTGGCCGCTCCGATAACCGTGATGGAGGATTCAAGAAATTCGATCGTTCGGAAGGAGGATTTAAGAAATTTGATAAATCTGAAGGTAGAGATTCAGGTTTCAAGAAATTCGACCGCGATAAGAAATTTGATCGTTCCGAAGGAAGAGATCGCTCAGAAGGAGGATTCAAGAAGTTCGATAAATCTGAAGGAGGATTCAAAAAATTTGATCGTTCGGAAGGAAGAGATTCAGGTTTCAAGAAATTCGACCGGGATAAGAAATTTGACCGTTCGGAAGGTAGAGACCGTTCGGAAGGAGGATTCAAGAAATTTGACCGTTCCGAAGGAAGAGATTCAGGTTTCAAGAAATTCGACCGGGATAAGAAATTCGACCGTTCAGAAGGAAGAGATCGTTCTGAAGGTGGATATAAGAAATTTGACAGAGACAGTAAATTTTCTGGAAAGCGCGAAGATCGTGGCGACAGAAAAACAACTTATAGAACAAGAAAACCTGCGCAAGAGCGTTCATTCGCTGAGCCTGAAGATGATGGCTTGATCCGTTTGAACCGTTATATTGCCAATTCAGGTATTTGTTCACGCCGTAAAGCGGATGAATTGATCGAAGCTGGTGTAATTTCTGTGAACGGTGTTGCCGTAACGGAATTAGGCACCAAGGTAGATCCTGCAAAAGACGAAATCAGATACAATGATGAGCGTTTGAAGCGTGAGAAAATGGTCTATGTGTTATTGAATAAACCAAAGGACTATATTACCACCACGGATGATCCTCAGGAGCGCAAAACGGTGATGCAGTTAGTATCCAAAGCGACCAAGGAAAGAATCTATCCGGTTGGGCGTTTGGATAGAAATACCACAGGATTGCTGTTGTTGACCAATGACGGAAACCTGGCGGAAAAATTATCCCACCCAAGAAATAACATCAGCAAGATCTACAATGTGGAGTTGGACAAGAGCCTTACACAAGGTGATTTCAATAAGATCCAATTCGGTGTGGAATTGGAAGATGGTTTTGTGAAACCTGATGATCTGAGTTATGTAATGGGTGCTTCCAAACGTGAAGTAGGCATTCAGATCCACTCTGGTAAAAACCGTATCGTTCGTCGTATATTCGAATCTTTAGGTTATGATGTGGTTAAATTGGACCGTGTGGTCTATGCGAACCTGACCAAAAAAGATCTTCCTCGCGGACGTTGGAGATACTTGGATGATAAAGAAATCATACAGTTGAAACACTTAATGAAATAATAGAAGAAGGCACGTAAGTGCCTTTTTTTTATTGTATAATCTGGAATTGATGCCCTTTCATTTTTCATAAATTCCGCTATCTTTCGTATTTTTAATAAAATTTGAATTATTATGACAGACCCAAAATGTTTAACTTCAGTTGCTGAGTTCCATACTACCTTTCAACATCCTATTCTAGATAAACCAACCATCCCTTCAGAAGCTCGGTGTAAGCTACGAGTTTCCCTGATTGCCGAAGAATTGAAAGAGCTTCAAGAGGCCATCGATGATAAGGATTTGGTGGAAATTGCGGATGCCCTTTGCGATATTCAATATGTATTGTCGGGTGCCATCCTGGAATTCGGATTGAAGGATAAATTCAACGATCTATTCAATGAAGTTCAGCGTTCCAATATGAGCAAAGCCTGCACAACAGAACAAGAAGCCATCGAAACCCAAGCACACTACAAAGCAAAAGGAGTGGATTCTTATTATAAAGAAATTGATGGTAAATATTTGGTGTTCCGTGAAGGCGATGACAAGACCTTGAAATCCATCTATTATTCTCCTGCGGATCTGAAGTCTATTGTGGAGCGATAGATCGCTATCTGCTAACTTAAGGAAACTTGTTTTAGGTAAATAATATGGAAAAAGTTTAAGTTACATTTAAAGCATAAAAGAGGGCTGAAATTGATTTCAGCCCTCTTTTATGTTTTATATAAGTAATACAGTTCTTAAACAATTGCTTCGGGAACATAGGCTGAACCTTGTTTCACACCCAGTTCTTCCAATCCCTTATCGATCTTTGTCTGTATCCCTGATTTTGGAAATCCCCAATTTGGAGCGATCAAAAGCTCTTTATCAGCTATTCCAAAAATCCGTTGGATAATAATATCTGGTCTCAATAAAGGAATGAATTTCGCAAGGAATTCGGTATAACCTTCAATGGTAAACAATTCGAAGGGCTCCCGTTTATATTTGACACCCATGATCGAACCTTCTACAATATGTAAATGATGCAGTTTAACAAACTTGATCTTTGGATGTTTATTGATCTCCTCCGCATATTTCAACATCATTTCTTCCGTTTCCCAAGGAAAACCAAAGATGGTGTGCACACAAAGGTCTAGATTGGTGTTCTCCAACATCTTCATGGCATGATTGAATTCATCGTGGGAGCAACCTCTATTAATGCGTTCCAGTGTTTCATTATAGATGGATTCCATCCCCATCTCCAGATCCACATCGAACCTATCGGTGTAACTCTCCAAGAGAGCAATCTTCTCAAAATCCAAACAATCGGGTCTTGTACCCACCGATAAACCAAGGGTATGTTCCGGACAGATGCTCAAGGCTTCATCATACATCATCTTCAACAGATGAGTCGGCGCATAGGTATTGGTATTGGGCTGAAAATAGATAATGAATTTCTCGGCACCATAACTATTGCGCGCACGAGCAATCCCATTCTCCACCTGCTCCTTTATACTTGGGATCTTCCTAGCCGTATCCGGCGTAAAAGAATCCACATTACAATAGGTACATCCCCCGTAGCCTTTACTGCCATCCCTGTTCGGACAGGTAAAATTACCATCCACAATGACCTTAAAAACCCGCTGCCCCGCATATTTCTCCTTCAGGTAAGCCCCATAATGGTTATATGGTTTAACCCCGTTATCTAGTTGTGTACCCATTGGTTGCAAAGATACAAAAACTCAAAGAGTTTTTTTTAGTATTAAGTAGTTAGTATTTAGTAGTTAGACCTATGGCGCCCTCCGTCATTGCGAGGAGGTACGAGGAAGCAATCTTTGGATATGCGGCGCCCTTTGTAATGCTGTGATCGAATCTTTGTCA
>NZ_JAYLLN010000042.1:0-33280 GCF_037126265.1 Sphingobacterium tenebrionis | reverse complement strand
AAATTGATCTAAAAAGGAAAGGTATTACCTCAAAAACAGGGCAATTGGGATACTAAAATCTCAAACAGCAAGCCTAGTCGGCTAAACCTTCAATAAGGCCATTAAAAAACATACTTTCAGAAATCCTTTAAACAAAAATGACCGAGTAAGGTAAATCCTGTACTCAGTCATTTCTTTAAATCTCATTAAAAAGTTGAGACTTTTTCAGTGCCCTCCATTTCTGTGAGGATTGTTTCCGTGCTCCCAACTGGGCTCGAACCAGTGACCAAAAGATTATGAGTCTTCTACTCTAACCAACTGAGCTATAGGAGCTTTTTTATTTCATCAAAATTTCAGCATTTATTCCTGCCTTTTGACGATGCAATTATCGATATTTGAGACGAGAAAACAAAATTTTTTAGATGCAAAATATCAAAAATGTAATTCTGGATTATGGAAATGTGATATTCATGATCGACTTTCCGCGTGTTCGTCAGGCCTTTATCGATTTGGGCATTCAACATGTCGATGATTTTTTTGCACACCACGGGCAAGACTCCCTATTTGATAGTTTTGATAGGGGAGAGATTACGGCTGCTGAATTCCGAAATGGTGTAAGAGAAAAAGCCAATAAACCCGATCTAACCGATGAACAGATCGATCATGCCTGGAATTCCTTGCTAATTGGCGTTCCTGAAGGTAAACATGAAATTATGGAGGAACTGAACGAACGTTACAGAATGTTTCTCTTGAGCAATAACAATGAGATCCATTATACTTATTGCATGAACCATATCAAGGAAGTATACGGCGTAGAGGACAATGAGCAGTTTTTTGAAAAGACCTATTATTCCCATTTAGCCGGATTGAGAAAGCCTGATCTTGCGATCTTCGAATTAGTGCTTAAAGAAAACAACCTCAAGCCATCGGAAACCCTTTTTGTGGATGATAGCCCCCAACATCTTGAAGGAGCAAAACAATTGGGCATTCATACGGCCCTGTGTACGAAAGAGCATCCATTGGAAGCTATTGTTGAAGAGTTTGGCTTATTAAAATAATATTAATAAAGTTCCTTTCATTTACTAAAATAAATCTTGTGGAATCCAATTGATTTCGATACCTTTGCAGACCAAGAAAATTACGACGAAAGGAGGTATATTAAAAGCTATGATTATTGTAAATGTAAAAGAAGGAGAATCTCTAGATAGAGCATTGAAGCGTTTCAAGAAGAAATTCGAGAAAACTGGTGTGTTAAGAGAACTACGCTCCCGTCAAGCTTTCGAGAAGAAATCGATCACTCGTCGTACCCAAGTTAAGAAGGCGATCTACAAACAATCTTTAAACCAAGACAACGGTTAATTATTGTACAAACATATAGAACGAGCTATCCCAAAAAGATAGCTCGTTTTGTTTTGAAAATGAGCCGCTTAATTAATTTCTCTTTTAACCACTTACTTTTTCGAAAAGAAATTGATTGAAAGCTCCCAAAAAGTAGTATTTTTGGCCTGCCGCCTGCGTAGTTCAATGGATAGAATATCAGATTCCGGTTCTGACGATGTGGGTTCGACCCCCGCCGCGGGCACTCTAAAAAAGAGGTGATCTTTCACCTCTTTTTCTGTTAAAAGGTGAAGTTGTAATATATGCTCGCTTATACTTTTTATATTTTAATTGTATTATCCCTATTTTCTTTATTTTTTTTTCAATTAGAACTGCTAGACCGTTGAAAATTTATTAATTAAATTCTCCTTTTTTTACTCTTATATTAATGTAAATTAAATTCAAATCTGGGTTTAAAAGTGTTTTAACTGGATTATGGTTAAGTTCTTTATGAAAAAATGGTAATCCTAATGTAAAAGTATGTAAATAGTATGCTTGGTATACATTTTACATACTTTCAGTATGCTTTCACCTTAGTTTCACTGGGAAGGCAACTTATAAGACAACAATAATAGATTTACGAGTATTTCAAGTTTTGACAGTACTTAAAAGAGGTTAATAGTGTTGATTAAAAGAATTCCTTTATAACTTTGAATATAAGAAAACTGATTACTATGGATAATACGTTAGATATCAAAAAAAATCCATGAGTTAATCGATCATGCAGATGCAATAATACTTCTTATTATTGATGCAATTATTACATCTGAAGAAACAGAAAACTAAGTATTAACCGTAGAACATAAAAGAATTTTAAATCAGCGTTTAGAAGATTACAAAGCAAATCCAATTTCAGGAAAATCATGGAATGAGGTGAAGCAAGCCTTGAAAAAATTTTAAAAAAGTCAAAATGAATTTCTTCACCTGGACTTTGATAGTGTTAACTGAACTGTGTCACATCACTCCTTTTAGAGTTCGTGATCAGAGGTCGTAAGCCTCGAACGCGAGTTGCCGAAGGCTTTAATCCTTTCTCCAAATTTAATATGTAATTGTTGCATTGTCAATCCCCAGTTTCGAATTGGCATGGTCAATTTTTTTTGAAATTTCTTTAACCGTGAGGTAAACCAACTTCAAGAGTGCCTGGCCAGATGTAAATGCACCTTTCGTTTTGGTCACTTTTCTAATCTGACGGTGCATAGCCTCAATAGCATTTGTGGTATAGATATATCTTCTGATATCTGGTGAATACTCGAAATAAGTAGAAAGATTTCCCCAATTATCCAGCCATCCATTTAGCGATAACGGATATTTCTTGCCCCATTCTTCATCAAACTCCAGTAGCTTTTCATAGCCCTGATCCTGATTGTTTGCCTGATAGAAATGCTTTAAGTCTTCAAAGACGGCTTTTTTATCTTTCTCCGGAACATACCGCAGGCTCGAACGTATCTGGTGAACGATGCAGAGCTGGACCTGAGTTTTGGGATAAAATGCTTTGATCTCATCAAGGTACCCCTTCAGGCCGTCAACGCAGGTGACCAGGATATCCTCTACGCCGCGCTGTTTCAGATCCATCAATACAGACGGCCAGAACTTGGAATCTTCGTTTTCTGATAGATAAATACCAAGCAGGTCCTTGCGGCCATCTCTGTTCACGCCAAGTATGTTGTACACCGCACGCGTTTGGATACTGGCAATTATAATGCATGCAGTCCAGAAATACAAAGAGGTAGAGAGATTCCAGATGGCGGTTTCGACATTCGTTCAATGCTGGAATAACTTTGTCCATAATATTTGGGATCTCCGTAGCGGAAACTTCAATCGCGTAAATCTCCTTCACATAGCCTGAGATATTCTGTGTACTCATGCCTCTTGCATACATGGAGATAACATTGTTTTTAAGTTCTTCTCTAACCATCAAGAGTCGCTTAGGGACTATCTTGGGCTCGAATGTGCCATTTCGGTCACGACCGCTCTCCAGTTCGAAATGTACGGCCTGAAGGCTCTGGACCGTCCTTTTGGTCCTGCCATTTTTACGATTAATCTCGCCTGAAGCTTTACTCTACTGTAAATGATTGGCCAGGTCTCCTTCAAGAATTCTTTCCAGAAGGTGTTTAAGCATTGGGGCAAAAACTCTTTTGGTACCACCCATTTTTTTGCTTTCGTAAAGGGCCTTTCATCGCTTCCACTTTGAAGCGTTCAAAATCAAACTTCTCTTTTTCCATGTCCTGTGTCTAAAATTTATTTTTTTATTTGACACAGTTTACTTTACAACCTCAATCTTGTTAAAACAATTAATAAATGAGATATTACAACCAATATATTGTCTTTTCCTATAGTTTAACTTGGTTCAACTATCATTCCTATTATTATATACTTAAGAGATTAGATAACTTTATATTAAAAAATAAGAACATGTATCTTAACTTGGAAAACACTTTTATTATTAATTTTTTTAAGGACCTAACTAAGTTAGAAAAAGAGATTATTTTATAAAACCCTAAAGCATATCCAATTCCAATGCTCTAATTAGTGCTTCAGATATACTTTTAACATTTAGCTTATTAAAAATTGACCTTTTATAATATTTAATTGTATCAACAGAGATAAATAACCAATCTGCAATTTGTTCCATCGTATATCCTTGGGCCGAATAGAGCAAAATATCTTTTTCTCTTTTCTTTAATTCAATAAACTTTATTACTTCCCATTTTTTATCATTAAAGTCATAATTATATTGAACTATAGAATTATGACTTTTAAAAGTAACATTTCCAGATCTCTTCTGTGATGATATTGAAACAAAACAAATAGCAATCCAAATATTTTGATTTTTATCTAACAACAAGGGTTTTAGCTTATGATTTATTAGCACAGGTTTTCCAACTGGCTGTTTCAAATGAAAGTTATATGATATATAGTAATTTAATCTCTCCTCATTAGGTAAGCTTTCATAAAATTTGTGACTAGCATCATTAATCTCAAGCAACATTTTCAAATCGTCCTCTGGTACATTTTCAAAATAATGGAAATATCCATCCTCAAGAACTTTACTTGGAGATTTGCCACATAAGAAAATAGGATTATTTGAAACAAATAAAAATCCCTTTTTATAATAGTCAATCAAATAAATGCTTTGATATGTCAAATAACTTATAGATTTTGTGAATTCAATAAGATGATTAATTTCTCTATAATCATTATCGTCATATTTTTCGGAAAACTTAATTTGATTTAAAAAATCGTCTATCTGCATTTTTTATAAAATAATTACCACTACACAAATGTATAGTTTTGGTTATAAAAATATATAAATAACAAATAAATATTTATATTTGATTAATAAAAATTTCCTTTTATGAAGATTGAGCCAATTATTCTGCTGTTATTAACTATTATTTTAGGTTGTTCAAAAGGAAGCAAGATTGAACCAATAATTCCTGAGATTAAAGATAGTTTAAAGAAAAATTTTATAGATTATAATAATTTTGAATTTAACAAAATAGCAAATCTTAATGGAATCTATATATTAGATACCTTATGGGATAATAAAGAAATAATAGGTTATAAAGTTAGGCACCCCTCTGATCAGCCCTTTTATTATAGTGCTACTTTTACAAAAGAACCTCTAATAAATTCATTTGTATCACTAAACACCTTTCCATTTAATTGGGAGAATTACTTGAGTCAATCTGCAATGCCTTCTGGAAGATTTATAGTTAATTCTTATAGTAAGAGTAAGGAACTTCCCTTAGATTTTTCAATGAGAAATTGGAAAGAACTGGATAAGTTGGTTAAAAGTCATTTAGATAAAATTCCCACAGAAAAAATATATGGACACAAAGATGTAGTATTTTCTTTTCATAAATACGAAGATTTAAGACTAATTTTTGGAAACAAAGTAGATCTTTTTTCACTCTTTAAAATAAATAATAAAAAATTATCCCATACTGGCTTATTATATTATAGTCGTAGAGAGACAATTTCAATAAGATCTGACTTTGATGATTCAGATTTCTCAAATTCTTTTCCAATCTCTAGCCTTTCAGAAGATAAAATGTCACGGGTTTATAGACTGTATTATGGCAAAATAGCTTATATGATAATTGATGCTCCTGAAAATGTAAAACTAACTATTAACAAATTGATAGTAGAGGGTTCAGCTAATCTTAATCAATCAGAAATAGATAAGATAAATAACTTAACCATTTATTTTCATTTTGTTGGTTATAATCATCAAGATGTTGAACAAGTTGATTCATCAAATACTAACATTCAAAAAATTGCTTCTTTCGGCGATTTAGCTATTAAATCTTCTCACCTTGCAACATTTAGCAATGAATCTATAGGCGAACCGATATATTATGAACTACGTTCATACAAGCATAAAAATCATAATATTGACTATAACATAAATTTTAATAATTAAATTATGAAAAGATTAAAAACATCTCTTTTACTTTTATCTTCAAGTATATTCTTTATTGGGTGTAATAAAGAACTAGCACATCATGAAAATACTCTAGTTACAACAGATTCGCTTTTAAGTATTTTTAAGAATACTAAAAAAATCGAAAATCCAATAGTTGACCTTACTAATAGCAAAATAAATTCCCATTCAACAAAAAAAATTGCTAAAATAATAAGGGATAGCGTTTGGACTAATAATATGGGTAAGACATATTTTGTTGAGTCTGACAATATTACCGTATCTGACGAAAATTATGATATTACTTATCCTGGTGCAATTTTTAAAAGTAAAGATATTGCCACAAGTTATTCATTTAACGCTATTCCTATTCGAGATTATGATCCTCTACCTATTAGGATTTCTCTTTCCATTCCAGGACCATCAGTTTCAGGGGTTATTCAATTTCCTAGTTTAGATGAAACTAGAGATAGAGTTGGCGAAATAATTTCTAGAGCGGGAAATGTAGAACAAATAAACTCTTTTTCCTATAATTCAAATCAATTTACTGATTATAACGAACTTAAATATACTTTCGGTGCTAATGTAGATATAAAAAAAATTATAAGTGTTGGAGTACTCGGAGGAGGGAATAAAATAAAAAAGAAAACAGGAGTTATAATTAAGTTTACTCAAGAGAATTTCACTGTTGATATGTCTCTGCCGAAAAGAACTGAATTAATAAGTGTTAGTGATGTAAATACACTTGGGCCATATGCTCCGACCTATATAAGCTCTGTAACATATGGTAGAATGGGGGTGTTCGCTGCGGAGACAGATGCTTCCTATGAGGATTTTAATGCAGCATTCAAAGCTGCTGTAAAAATTGCTTCTGTCGGTGTAGATGCTCATGTCTCAACTGAGCATAAAAGCATTCTAGATAAGGCTACTATAAGTATATATATGAAATTTGGTCCGGGAAAGGCATTTGCTGCTACAGTAAATGGATATGATGACTTCAAAAAAGCAATATTATCGGGAGCTGCTGTTAGTGCACAATCTTACGGTGGACCAATATCTTTTAGAATGAGAAGTCTTAATGATTTCTCTTTGTTCAAAACAATTTTTAAAATAGATGTTGCTAATTAATCTTAATTAAGAAAGAGTTGTTTTTTTTCTAAAAAAAAAACAACTCTTTATATAAATATTCGCATGAAAAAAAATAAATTATCAGTAATAGGCTTATTCACAATTATTGCTACAATAGTAATTCTATTTAGCTGCAGTAAAGAATCTATTTCTCCTTCTATAATAAAAAACAAGTTTTATATAGAAAAAACATCTTCTAAATTAAAACAAAATGGAGCCTCTAATTCATCAATAACTGTAATGGATAATAACTATGAATTGGTTTATTTAGGCTCTATTTTAAATGGCAACGATATATTACAACAGGGTAATTTTAATCTAGTTTTTGGATATAATAAATTACCAATAAGAATCAGTACATCAATTAATGGTGCACAAAGTAAAATTATATCAATTCCAAGATTATCAACGTTTAGACAAACTGTTCAAGACGTTTTACGTGGAGTATCTATTAAAAGTAATGATATTTCATCTTTTAGTTTTTACTCTAACCCCTTTAATGATTATAGTGAAATTTCTCAACATTTTGGTCATAAAGTCAATACAAGATCTCTATTTTCTTCATCATCAAGCTCTGTAAGCAATGTATTGACAACTATAAAGAAGAAAAACGGAATAATTTCAACATTTGAATTAATTAACTTTACAATAGATATGTCATTACCACGTGCAGATGAACTTATTTCGGAGGTAGATATAGAATCTCAGCTTTTAAATAACCCCGTTTATATAAGCTCTATATCATACGGACAAAAAGGAATATTTGCAATAGAATCCGATTTTACTAAAGAAGAAATTGTTAAAGTTTTTGAAAAAGTAACAAAAAAAATATTTAAAAAAACAACTGAGACGATTACTTCTACAGATATTAATATTATCAACAATAGTACAATTAGAGTTTTTCTTGCAGGAGGACCAAACTCGGGTTCTGTATCGCAAATCAATGGATATTTAAGTTTTCTCAATTACGTTACAGAGTTAGGTGATTTTTCTGCAGATAACCCTGGTTATCCTATAACTTTTCAATGTAGACAAATAAATGATTATTCACTATTCAGAACATACTAAATGAAAAATAATAAATCCATTATAAGTGGCTTGGTGTCTATTGTATTACTAATATCTTGTAATAAACAAATTGATACACCTAAAATATATTCCCAAAATTTAAAACAAGCAGAGTTACCCAAAATTGAAATTGTAGAAGGAAATATTAGAAACTTTGATATCGCAAAAATTAAAAGGGAAAAAAAAGGCTCATTACCCAATGCCCTACTCTCAAAATCTGGAGATAAAATAGCTGCTGTTTATATAAAAAACAATACGTTTTGGAAAAATGGAATTACTCCAGGTATTACTTTGGATGGTTATGCTGATGAATTTACAATGACTCCAGAGTGGTTAGGTAAAACAGATGTTTTTCACTTAGGATCTATAATTAAGGGAAACTCTTTAGAGAATCTTTCGTTTATACCTCTTTCTGAAAGAAATGGAGAATATGAAAGCAGACCTATATCTGTATCTGTATCTTTTCCATCGAAAACGGTATATGGAAATTTTGTACCAGATGTAATGGCGACTTCTGAGTTTTTTGGAAATTTAATGAAATCTAATGGTCTAAACACAACCATTAAAAGTTCTTTTAACTACGATATGGTTGCCTATAACTATTATAGTG
The DNA here is from genome assembly GCF_037126265.1 of Sphingobacterium tenebrionis. Lineage (NCBI taxonomy): Bacteria > Pseudomonadati > Bacteroidota > Sphingobacteriia > Sphingobacteriales > Sphingobacteriaceae > Sphingobacterium > Sphingobacterium tenebrionis. Next base: position 24,692 of record NZ_JAYLLN010000042.1, on the reverse strand, counting down.
AACTAAGAAGTCTTTTTGGCTCTAATGTCGATGTTAAAGCTTTGTTCTTCAAGTCTACTCAAAACTACAATAATATAAACGAAAAGATAACGAAGAAAACAGGAATAGCTGTGTCTTTTACACAAAAGAATTTTTCTGTTGATATGGATATTCCAGAGAAAGGTGAGTTATATGAAAACTTAAATTTCAAAGTTCTCAATGGTGTATGGCCTACCTATATTAATTCCGTAGTATATGGTTCTAAAGGGATTTTGTTAATTGAAAGTAATGATGAATCTGAAAAAGTTCATTCAGCTTTTAAGTTAACTTTTTCAGTATTGGAAGGATTAGTAAACGGAAGTAGCCAGTTAACTTCCGAAGAACGACAAATTATTAATAATTCATCTCTATTTCTTCTTTTCATGGGTGCTTCTGGTGAACAGATGACAAAAAGCTTAGGGTCTTTTGATGAACTATTAGATATTATGAAAAAAGGAACTTCTTTTTCTCCAACAACTCCTGGTGTACCTATTTATTTTAAGATGAAATCTTTAGGTACTCACCAAACTATTAATAGTGTATTTAAAATTGATGTGCCAATAATTCCATTCTATATAAAATTAAAGAAAAATAAAAGAGATTCTCCATATCCAATGCAATTATCATTTTTTTCAGATAAATATTGTTACAACCCTATTATCGTACCTCCAGAAACGCCCATATATCTTTATACAAAATATATTGGAAGAACTAGAACAGGCTCTCCTAGAACAGGTTTTTCATTTGATTATCGTTATGATTCTGAACCGCATTATAATTCTGCACCTTCATATAATCTTATAATAAAATCTTCTCCATTTCTTCCAGAATCTCAAATAATAAGCAGTTCGCCAAATGGTCACTATTTTGGAATAAAATAATTTTGAAAAAAAATATAATTTTTGCTTGCAGTAGCTATATCCTTCAATTTAAATTCTTGCAAATAAGACTCATTAAAAAGTGTTCAAGAGCAAATATTAATAGAGCTTTCTTTGGATAGTGGAGAAATTGAAGGTACACCTTCTTGTAATTTGCATTTACTGAGTAATATTGGCCTGTCCTATATCGTTAGGTGCAGGACGTTTTCCGAAGCAAATCAGCGTCGAACCAGTAAGCTTTTTGTCGAGGTCTATATGGATGTTTATAAGCGGAAAAGGGAAAGTTTTACGGATAGCCGTTTGAGTGATGTAGTTATGAAGCGTCTATATATCATTGATTCCACTTCTATCACCTTGTTCAAGGATATTTTAAAAGGAATCTGCCGTAATCCCTGCAAGGGAAGAAAAAAGTAGGCATTAAGGCATATGCCATCTTTTAGGTGAGCGAGAATGTTCCCTGTCTCATCCGTTATAGTGCGGCAGTCCGCCATGATCATACTTATCTAAAGGATGCTCATACGCTACCCAAAGGATCCATTATAACTTTCGATAAAGGCTATGCGATTACGCTGAATACGAGACCTCTTCTAAATGCGGAATCTATTATGTTACCCGCTTGAAGGATAATGCAGCCTATCAAGCCCATAAAGAAAACGACCTGCCGGTTAATGCACCCTCTGCTGTTTTAAAAGATGAAGAAGTGGTGCTTTATTATGGACAGAACAAACAGCATCAACACCGTAGCCGACGGATTGTCTACTGGGACGATGAAAAATAGGTTATTTGAGTTCATATCAAATAACTTTGAACTGTCCGCAGAGAAAAAAGCACGGATTTACAAACAGAGATGGCAAATTGAGATGCTTGTCAAGCAGCTAAAACAGAACTTTCCAATCAAGTATTTCCTGGGAGACATTGAAAATGCCATTGAAATACAGATTTGAGCAGCTATGTTGGCCAACCTATTGATTACATTGGTAAAAAGCAGAGTAAAACGGCCATGGGCATTTTTAAATATGGTATACCTGATCAAAAATCAATTGATGAACTATATCAATATATATCGTTTCCTAGAGGACCTGGGGGGATGTTGGCGGGAGGTCAATTCCAGAGATGGCAATCAATATGAAAATTCACTCTTTGAAAGAAGGGGGGCTAGCTTTTTGAAATCAGCAAAAAAATTGCTCGTAAAGTATTAGGACCAACAAATGAAAATAATTCTCCTGTTTATCGGACAACAATGATTAAGAACATAAGGTTTTAAATTATACGTATTAATAATTTTTAGTTATAAAGATCACAAAATTAATCCAACATCTGGAAAATCATGGAATGAGGTGAAGCAATCCTTGAAAAAGATTAAAAAAGTCCAAATGAATTTCTTCACCTGGACTTTTCCTCTCAGCTCCAAAGAGCCTAATTACTTAATAAATTAAACAGATTACATTCTCCCGAATTAATCCTTAGTAAGAACTAAATCTAAAATTCTTAATGATCATGTCCATGATCATCCTCTTCCACCAAATGCAGGCTAAATTTCAGATCAAGATCATTTGCCCCGCCAAATTTCGTATACTCCTTATTGGTAATATCCTTATCCAGATCAATCTGAGATTTTACACCAGGATTCAAGTGCCTAAGGATATAATTAAAAGTAAACGATTCTGCCACCTGATTTACACTGATATGTCCAACTGTACCTACTTTCACAGCAGTGCCATCCGCTTTTTTATCCGCATAGCTAATGCTCAATGCATCAGCAGGAGCGCCTAAAATAAAGGCAAAATGCTGATCATCCCTAGCCACAAAAGTCTGCTGGCTCTCACGACCTGCAAAATCACGAACGATCAAATTAAAACGATATGACTTATCCTTTTCCAAATGTAAATGAGCACCCACTTCCGGCAAAAGATCGTTCCCTTTGAATTCGATTTTTTCTACCTCTGCACCAGCAATATCTTCATAGCTCACATTACTTCCATTCACTACCTTTTTTACTTCCGTAAAAACTAAAGTAGCACCGGAAACTTCCTCTTGGTCCACCTCGGGATTTGGATCATCCTTTGAACAAGAACTGAATACAGAAATACTGAATAACGCGATAATAAATAAATGTATATTTTTCATGATTATGTTTTTTTAATGTTTTTTTCTAAAATGTATAATTAATGGATAAAATAAAGTTTCGGCCAGGACGATGCGCATAATAACGGAATCGATCCATATAATCCTTATATTGGTTATTGAATATATTCTCAACACGCAAACCTAGATTGACCAATTGATTGGTTTCCCTGCCTAAGCGAAAAGCTTTGTAAACATGTACATGCATTAGGTGATAGGCAGGGGGAGGAGCCATAAAGTCCGTTCCTGCTTCATACCGATTTTGTTTGGCTACAAACTGATGGGATAATTTAACATATCCTTTATCCTGGGGAGCATAGCTCCAAGCCAAGCTCTGTGTAAACTGATCCGAAGGAATATAAGGCAGGTAACTATCCATACTCAGGTTCTTTGCGCGCACTAAACCCGCATTGATCTGGTACTGCCAATGATCCAAAAATGCCCATTTCGCATTCAGGTCCAGACCAAAGAACAAAGCATTGTGCTGCGTATAGCTAAAAACCGGAAAAGTTCCTCGGATGGTCTGTCTTACCGAATCTGGATTCGGGGTGGAATAGATATAATTTGCAATATACTGCGCATACCCATCCAGTTGGAAGGCAAAATCATCCGCTTCGCGGCTGATCGAATTTACCCATTTCAATCCCTGTTCGGCCTTTAGATCAAGATCACCGATCTCATAGATCCCCGCACCATGATGAACCCCATCTGCATACAGTTCATTGGCCGTAGGTGCTCGCCAGGCCAAACCCACATTCGACCGTATTGCCCATTTGGAATCGAGTTGGTATTTCCCGCCCACTGATCCGGAGAAATTATGGAAATTCCGTTGGTCTGTGAGCAGGTATTGCTGTGGGATGCTTTCGTTAGGATCATTATAACGGTACCTATACCCGGCAGCATCGAAATATCGGAAATCATATCGCCATCCCAGTTCCAATAAAAATCGATCCCAAACTTGTTGATGCATTCCGAACAAGCCGATCGACCAGCTTTCAAAGTTGGGAATGATAGGGGTGGTGCCAGTTCCAGGGGTATTGTTGTTCACCTGATTTCCAGCCTGCATACCGATGGTATATCCCTTTTTCTTCAGCAACAGTTCCAGGGAATGGTTGTCCAGCACCATATCAGCCATAGGTACATCATCTGCTACAGCACGACGGCGGTCGAACTCCTTGCGGTGGTTCCTTTGCCATCCATATTGAGCTTCCAATCGCAGGTCATTCCCGAAGGAATATTGATAGTTCAAACGCGCCAATTGATGACTGACATCCTGCTTTGGCGCTTGTATGTCGTAAGAAAAATCATAATGCTCCAAAGGTTCACCATGGGCAATCCTCGCCAGGATATCATTGATATTCCCGACATGAGCACCATAGAATACACCCAGCTCGGTTTGGAAGCGACTGTAATAGGCATCAAAAGCATGATTCGCTAATTTATACTGAACCTGTCCGGAGAAGTTAAGCTCCTGCACGCCGGTGTTCCCTAGATAATAATCGGCAGTTTTGCTATTTCCCAATTTCTTGCCGGAAAGCTGGGCTTTCCAACCCAGATTGGATATACTTTTCAAGCCTCCTTCCAACAGCACGTTTCCTGAAAACCCTCGCCCGTTACTGAATCCCAATAAATCTATAGCGCCATGCAGGCTATCGGTTTTGATGCTTCTGGATTTGCTGATCAGCACGCCTGCCAAGGCATCCGCACCATAGCGAACCGCTTGGGCACCCTTGATCAGTTCAAAATCGTCTGCCGAAAAAGGGTCGATCTCCGGCGCATGCTCCATACCCCATTGTTGTCCTTCATGCTTTACGCCTTGGTTCAACATCAGAATGCGGTTACTATGTAGCCCGTTTATCACCGGCTTTAATATGCTATGGCCAGAGCTCAAAAGACTGACGCCAGATAAATTACTGAAACGTTCTGCCAAGGTCTTGCCCTTGCTTTCGTCGATCTCCTCTTGGGATAGGTTTTGCCTCACGGCTGTGCCTTGTTCATGTCGTTTCGCAGAGACTTTTACCTCCTCGATCGTTTCATGGTGCTGTGCCAAGATGACGGTCCAAGGACCTAACATCATGCACAGGAATAGTATTCTAAGCATGTATTTAGATTACGCTAAAAAAATGTAGCCTTTAAAATATGGAAGGCATTAAAATATGGTAGCCTTTTAATGGGATCTGCTGTAAGGAATTATACAGCCAAGAAATAGGATGGTGGCCCTCGAAGGGAATAAGGAATGCTTTGTCTGCTGACAATTCCTTCATGATATAAGGAAGGAGAAAATTTTTCTATTGGCCATTCTACTGCTTTATTCTCCCAGTTCCACTGGAATAATTGATCTACCTGTTGATGATAAAATAAAAAACAGTAGGTACAGTCCTCATGGGAATGATCGGCAGAATGAGAATGTGCATGGTCCTCAGCATGTGCATGTCCATGATGTGCACAATCATGTGATGTATGATCATGGGTATGAAAGGAAATCAGGCCAAGGGAAAGGCATATAATACCGATCCAGATACTGGCAATTCCTCTTTTCTTTGTTCCAATCCAATTTATCACAGCACAAAGATAATGCAAATGCAATAGTGTTGCAAATTAAAATAAACTTTGTTGCATTAACAGGGAAATTCTTTTTAGCAGGAATGTCTACAAATCCGATTAACTTCTTGGATGGTATTGGGTAATAATACTTTGTAAATAATCTTTATCAATATGCGTATAGATTTCGGTCGTGCTGATGCTTTCATGGCCGAGCATATCCTGGACCGCACGCAGGTCGGCACCGCCTTCCACCAAATGGGAAGCAAAGCTATGTCGGAAGGTATGCGGACTGATATCCTTTTTCAAGCGAATTTTTTCTGCAAGGTCTTTGATGATGATGAAGATCATCACCCGGGACAATGGGTTTCCGCGACGGTTCAAGAAAACATAATCTTCCATCCCCGGTTTGATGGTCTGGTGCACCCTGATCTCTTCCAGGTAGATCTTTAGAAATTTGATGGCCTGCTCGCCAATGGGGATCAACCTTTCCTTGTTTCCTTTTCCTTCGACCTTAATGAATTCCACATCCAGAAATAAATTGGAGATCTTGAGCTCACAAAGTTCCGAAACCCGTAAGCCACATCCATAGAGGATTTCCAGGATGGCCTTATTCCGCATCCCTTCTGCGGCGGATAGGTCGATCGCCGAGATCAAGGCATCAATTTCCTGGATGCTGAGCACAGTAGGGATCTTCCGGGAAAGACGAGGACTTTCAATAAGTTCGGCTGGGTTGCTATCCCATTGGTATTCGATCTGAAGGAAATGGAAAAATGTTTTGATGCCCGATAGGATCCTGGCCTGGCTAAAGGCCGAAATGGCAAATTCATTGATCCAGACCAAGAAATCTTGGATATTTCGGGTCTTGATGTCCTGGAGAGGGATCTCTTTTAACTCACAGTAATGCTGTAGTTTAACGATATCATTCTGGTAGGCATCAATGCTATTTTGGCTTAATCCCCGTTCTAAAAGCAGAAAACGTTTGAAATCCTTTTTTAAATTTTCCCAGTCCATTCGTTAAATATAACTAAATATCGATTATTATTTTCTTTCAACTTTAAAAAGCGAATAAAATCTTGTAATTTGGGACATTATTATATAATAACCGTTCTATACAAAAATAAAGATTATGAAAATTTTGAAGCCGTTGGCAATTGCCTTTTTGCTCCCATTTACAGCAGAAGTGGCAACTGCCTATGTTCCAAGCAACATCAGTGCTGAAGCAAAAGTGATTTTGCAATCCGATTCCCTGAAATGGGATGCGAAATTACCATTCGATCAAACTGTGAAGCAAGGAAAATTAGCGAATGGGTTTACCTACTACATTCGTAAAAACACCGAACCAGAGAAACGTGTTACCATGTATTTGGGCGTGAAAGTGGGTTCGATCGTAGAAACCGACAAACAACAAGGTCTAGCGCACTTTTTAGAGCATATGAACTTTAATGGACTAAAGCATTTCCCTAAGAATGCCTTGGTGGATTACCTGCAAAAAGCTGGGGTTCGTTTTGGTTCTGACCTTAATGCCTATACGGGTTTTGATGAAACGGTTTATCAATTACCAATCCCTTCGGATGATCCAGAATTGTTGAAGAATGGTCTTCAGGTAATGCGCGACTGGGCACAGGATGCCATGTTGGAAACAGATGAAATCGAGAAGGAACGTGGTATCATCATGGAAGAGATGCGTGGTGGTCGTGGTTCTATGCAACGTATGCGCGATAAGTTCATGCCGGTATTGATGAATGGTTCCTTATATGCTAATCGTCTACCAATCGGTACGGAAGAAGTGGTGATGGGATTTGATCCTGCATTGATCCGTCAATTCCATAAGGATTGGTACCGCCCGGATTTACAAACTTTAATCGTTGTAGGTGATATTGATCCGGTAGCAATGGAAGCGGAAATCAAACGCCTATTCTCGGATATGCGTGTGGAGAAGAATCCGAAAGAACGTAAAAAAGTAGGCATTGATCTATTGAACAAAAATCAATTTATCAGTGTTACGGATCCGGAGATGGCCTATACCTTAGGACAGATCTTGATCAAACATAAAGAAAGTAAGGTGGAAACCGTAGGTGACTACCGCAAGGAATTGATGAAGAATATCTACGGAAGCATGATCAATGCACGTTTAGGTGAATTGACGCAATCTGCTAATCCTCCTTTCCTTCAAGCGGGAGTGGATATTTCTGAATTCATGGGTGGATTGGATAACCTAACTGCCTATTTCGTATCTAAACCAGGTCAATTTGAAGATGGTTTTAAAGCGGTGGTTCGTGAATTGGACCGTGTGGATAAATTTGGTTTTACCGAATCGGAATTCAAACGTACCGTTTCTGCTTATGCGAAATCCAATGAAACTTCTTATGTGGAGCGCGATAAGCGTAAATCGGATAGCTATGTAAATGCTTATCTGAACCACTTCTTGAAAGATGCTCCGGCATTAAGTAGTGAAGATCGTTATCAGATCACGAAGCAATTATTGCCTACATTGACCTTGAAAGAGGTAGTGGCTATTGGTGAAGAATATTATGTGGATAGCAACCGTGATGTGGTTATCCTAGCACCAGATTCTGAAAAGGATAAATTGCCGCAAGAAGCACAGGTGAATACTTGGTTCGCTGATGTAGACAAGGAGCAATTAACGGCTTATGATGATAAGGTTTCTGATCTGCCATTGTTGAGCAAAGAGCCTGTTAAAGGAACAATCAAAAGCGAAAAAGCAATCGATAAGATTGGCGCGAAAGAAATCGTATTGAGCAATGGTGTTAAAGTGGTATTAAAACCTACTAATTTCAAGAATGATGAGATCTTGATTTCAGCATTCAGTCCAGGTGGTACTTCCGTTTATTCGGATGCGGATTACATGTCGGCATCAATGGCGGGTACATTGGTGAATTCAAGTGGTTTAGGTCAATTGAATACTATTGAGATGCAGAAATACATGACAGGTAAACAAGTGAATATCAGTCCTTATATTTCTGAGCGTACTGAAGGTTTGTCCGGCTCATCGGATAAAGAAGGCTTGAAGACTGCATTTGAAATGATCTATGGATACTTTACAGAGCCTAGGATCGAAGATGATGTATTCCAGAGTGTGATGAGCAGACAGATTACGATGTTGGCTAACCGCGAGAATGATCCTAACTTTGTATTCAATAAGAATATCATCAATACCTTATATGGAAACAACATCCGTAGAAACCCAGCTGATAAAGCGGAGTTGGATCAAGTAAAACAAGCGCGTGCATTGGAGATCTACAAAGATCGTTTCGCGGATGCATCTGACTTTACTTTCGTGATCGTGGGTTCATTTACCGAAGCGGAAATCAAACCTTATTTGGAGAATTACTTAGCAGCTTTGCCAGCGACCAACCGTAAGGAGGAAGCGAAGGATCTGAAGATTGTTGAGCCTGCAAAAGGGGTAGAGAAGATCGTTAATAAGGGTCAGGAAGCAAAGGCTAACGTAAGATTGTCCATTTATGGCGATTATACCTACAACGATGCGGAGAACATGAATTTAGCAGCATTGGAGACTATCCTTTCCAATAGATTGATCGAGCGTCTTCGTGAAGAGGAGAGTGGGGTATATGGAACGGGAGCAAGAGCTTCTTATTCTAAATTCCCTACGCAACGTTATTCCTTTAATGTTGGATTTGGTACCAGCGTGGATAAATATCCTTCTTTGATTAATTCTACGTTGGATGAATTCCGTAAGATTAAGAAAGATGGTCCTTCGCAAGTGGATTTGGATAAATTTGTGATCGAACAGAAACGTCAGTTTGAGGTTAACCAACGTGAGAACAGGTATTGGTTAAGCCAGATTTCTGGTGCTTTGCAGGTAGGTCGTGATGTGACTTATCCTACTGTTTATTTGGAGCAGTTGAATAAGGTAACTCCAGCGACTGTGAAAGCCGTAGCGAACAAGTATCTGAAAGAAGATCAATTGTTTAAATTTATTTTGTTACCTGATCAGGTGAAGAAATAAGTTGGAAGAAGTAGACTCGGATTTTTTTGATTAAGAAGAATTCGGGATATAAAAGAAATGGATGCTAAGAAATTAGCATCCATTTTTTTTATGTTTTTTCATATCGTCATTGCGAGGAGGTACGACGAAGCAATCTTTCGATTAGTTTAAAGATTGCTTCGTTCCTCGCAATGACGGTATTATCGCAATGACGATGGATTGCTTCGTTCCTCGCAATGACGGTGGGTTCCTCGCAATGACGGTATGGTCGCAATTCCTTGCTTACTCAAACCAAGCCATTACCTCATCCTTACTTGGCATCGCCACATCCAACTTCATCTTCTTTCTCATCCCGCCTAAATCATTAAACACCTTATTCGGATTCGCTTCTTTCAAGCTCTCAATCGTCAAAAATCCCATTTTCTGCAATACCGGCACCCATACCTCCGGAATTCCTTGCTCCACATAATCCGCCACAGTAGTTACCTTCGCTGCCTTCTCCGGACGCATCTGCGGGAAGAACAACACCTCTTGAATCGATGGGTTATTTGTCAAGAACATAATCAACCTATCCATTCCGATTCCCAATCCCGATGTAGGCGGCATACCATATTCCAATGCTCTCAAGAAATCCTGATCGATAAACATCGCCTCATCATCTCCTTTTTCCGAAAGCTTCAACTGATCCTCAAAACGCTCACGCTGATCGATCGGATCATTCAACTCCGAATATGCATTCGCAATCTCCTTACCACAAACCATCAATTCAAAACGTTCCGTTAATTCCGGATTATGGCGGTGCTTTTTGGTCAAAGGCGACATCTCAATCGGATAATCCGTGATAAAGGTTGGCTGAATGAAATTTCCTTCACATTTCTCGCCGAAGATCTCATCGATCAATTTTCCTTTACCCATGGTATCATTCACCGCAATACCCATTCCTTTAGCAGCCTCGCGGATCTCATCTTCCGATTTTCCAGTGATATCAAAACCCGTGAACTGTTGGATGGCAGCAGCCATGCTCACACGTGGATATGGCGCGCGGAAATCGATTTCATGCTCGTTGAACGTCGCTTTTGTCGTTCCGTTTACTGCAATCGCACAGTGCTCCAATAAGCGCTCTGTGAAATCCATCATCCAGTTGTAGTCTTTATAGGCTACATAGATCTCCATCGCGGTAAATTCAGGATTATGCGTACGGTCCATTCCTTCGTTACGGAAGTTTTTGGAAAACTCATACACCCCATCAAATCCACCGACGATCAATCTTTTTAAGTAAAGTTCATTGGCAATACGCAAGTACAATGGAATATCCAATGCATTGTGGTGCGTGATGAACGGACGCGCAGCAGCTCCTCCAGGGATAGATTGAAGCACTGGTGTCTCCACCTCCATATAGCCCGCGTTGTTGAAGAATTCACGCATCGCATTGAACAGTTTCGTACGCTTTACAAAGATATCCTTGTTCTGTGGGTTCACGATCAGATCCACATAACGCATTCGATAGCGTTGTTCTGGATCGGTAAAGGCATCAAAGGTCTTGCCATCTGCCTCTTTTACAATCGGCAATGGACGAAGGGATTTGGTCAATACCGTTAAGGTCTGTACGTGGATAGAAATCTCACCAGTTTGTGTCGTGAACACAAAACCCGTGATACCCACGATATCGCCGATATCCAATAATTTCTTAAATACCGTATTATATAAGGTCTTGTCTTCTCCTGGGCAGATATCATCGCGCTTTACATAAGCCTGTATACGGCCAGTAGAATCCTGAAGCTCTAAGAACGATGCACTACCCATCACACGACGGCTCATGATACGACCAGCAAAGCTGATGTTCTTATAGTTTATTTTATCTCTTTCGTAGTTGGCTAATATATCTTCTGCCGTAGCATTCACGTCGAATTTCTCTGCAGGGAAGGGGTTAATACCGAGGTCGATTAAAGCTTGAAGATTTAATCTTCGTTGTTGTTCTTGTTCTGATAATCCAATACTCATGTTTTTTCGGACTTGTAATGAATTGCAAAAGTAGGAAATAAGCTAAGTTTTTACAATATTTGTGCATCTATTTAGGGAGGGTATGGAAGTTTTCAACAATAGTTAAAAAATGTGGAAGGAAATATCCGCACAGTATTGCTTTTGAATGAAAAAAAAATTATCTTTGCACCTCAATTGTTGAATATATAGTAATCATAAGATAAAATGAAAAAAGAATTGCATCCATCAAACTACAGATTAGTTGTATTTAAAGATATGTCGAATGACTACGCTTTCATCACTAAATCTTGTGTTGACACGAAAGAAAGTATTACTTGGGAAGATGGCAATGAATATCCATTAGTGAAATTAGAGATCTCTCACACTTCACACCCATTCTACACTGGTAAAATGAAGTTAGTAGATACTGCTGGACGTATCGATAAGTTCCGTAGCCGCTACAACAAGAAATAATTTATTTTCTTTTAAGAATTTAAAGGATATCCCGATAAGTTTATTATCGGGATTTTTTTATGTAATTTTAGGCCATGTCGCTAACCATCCTTTTATTTGATAAAGCGCCTTGGCGAAACCATTTATTACCGCTTTCGGCCAGTAGACCTGTCGGCAATCTTCGTGTCGGGATCTGTACCCTCGATGAAAAATGGCAGCGTATATTCCAATCACCTGTTTTCTTTGCTACAGCAGATTATTTGCAACCGTCTTTTCCAATTGATGATCATTCTTCAACTGATCCTTCCTTAAAGAATCTGTTTCTGATTATTCAGGCGAATGTTTTGCCTGATATTTCGCTCTTGGAGGAGCTGGAGAACTTACGTGTTGGTGAGGTTTTGGTCTCTTCCGATCGATGGATTGCCTGCAAGTTGGATTTCATTCCGGAAGATATACCGGGGATCATTTCCAGTTTACAACCCGTGAAAAGCAGTTCCAATGTTCAGTTTATCCATCATCCAGAGGATATTTTCCTACAGAATAAGCAACAGTTGGAATTCGATTTTGAATTACTGACCAAAGGAAGGGTCTCAGCGGCAATTTCATCCAATAATATGCTTTTCGGAGATCGTATTTTTATCGAACCTGGTGCGCACGTGGAAGGGGTCAGTTTGAACAGTCTGGATGGGCCTATATATATAGGTAAAAATGCGCAGTTGGAAGAGGGTAGTTTCTTGCGTGGGCAAGTCGCTATCGGTGAATCGGCCAGGGTGAAGATGATGGCTCGCTTATATCCGAATGTGAGCATTGGTCCAGGCAGTACGATTGCCGGTGAAGTAAATAATACGGTGATCTGGGGCAATAGTGCAAAAGGGCATGATGGTTACCTAGGTTGTTCGGTAATCGGGGAGGGTTGTAATATTGGGGCAGGATCGTCAAACTCCAATCTGAAAAACAATTGGCAGGATGTAAGGTTATATGATTATGAATACCTTTCGTATCGGCAGACCGATGTGTTGAAATGTGGGATGATCATGGGGGATCTGGCCATGTTAGGGATAAATTCCTCCGTAAATACAGGTACCGTAATTGGGGTAGCTGCGCAGGTGGCAATGTCAAATATAATTCCCAAATTTGTGCCGGATTTCAGCTGGCAGGTAGGGGATGATTATTCAAGCTATCGGTTTGATAAATTCTTGGACATGTTAGAACGAAGAAAGCTTGCTACTGGAACCGAAATTTCAGGAAATATTGCCATATTTGAACATATATATAATAATACAGCCGGTCTACGGACCGAGGTAATCAACAATCAAACAAAAAAGTAATTATGCGTAAAAACATTGTAGCTGGAAACTGGAAAATGAATTTGGATTATGAGCAAGGATTAAGCTTGTTTTCTGAAATTGTAAATATGGTAAAAGATGAAGTGAGAGGTGGTCAGGAAGTGGTGGTTTGTAGTCCGTTTATCCATTTGCCAAGTTTGGCTAAGCTTGGAAATTCGGCAGTCAACGTATCTATTGGTGCTCAGAACATTTCTGAACATGCATCTGGAGCCTATACCGGAGAAATCTCTGCTTCCCAAGTGAAATCTACAGGAGCTAACTATGTGATCTTAGGCCATTCGGAACGTCGTGCCTATTATGGTGAAACGGATGAGTTATTGGCTAAAAAGGTGGATGCTGCATTGGCAAACGACCTGAAACCGATCTTCTGTATTGGAGAAACCAAAGAGGAACGCGAATCTGGATCTTTCTACGAAGTAATCAAAACGCAATTGAGCAAAGCATTGTTCCATTTGGATGCGAATGCTTTTAAACATATTGTCTTGGCCTATGAGCCTGTATGGGCTATTGGAACGGGTTTAACGGCCACTCCAGAACAGGCACAGGAGGTGCATGCCTTCATCCGCAAGACTTTAGCGGAACAATTTGGTCAAGAAACAGCAGATAATACGAGTATTTTATATGGTGGAAGTGCCAATCCGGGCAATGCCCAGAGCCTTTTCTCCCAACCGGATATCGATGGTGGGTTGATTGGTGGTGCGTCCCTGAAATCTCGTGATTTCCTGCAGATTATTAATGTATTTAACGGTTAATTTATGAAGTACTCAGCAGTTACTTTTACCTCCTCTAACATGGAGGAATGGCAAAAGGATTTGCTCGTTGCTGAATTAGCAAACCTTGGTTTTGATACCTTTGAGGATCAGGACCAAGGTTTTGTAGCTTATGTTCCAACAGCTAATTTGGATATTCAGGCATTGGAGACGGTATTGCTCCAGGAGGCAGGTGATTATGACCTGCAGTATGATGTGCAGGAATTGGAACAACAGAATTGGAACCAATTGTGGGAAAGTAATTTCAGCCCAATCACGGTCGATGATCAATGTTATGTGCGGGCTACTTTCCATGAAGACCGTCCGGAATTTCCTTATCAGATCATCATCGATCCTAAAATGTCTTTCGGAACTGGCCATCACCAGACTACGTCCATGATGCTTTCTTTTGTTCTGGAGAACGATTTTGAGGGTAAGCGTGTTTTGGATATGGGCTGTGGTACGGGTATCCTGGCTATTCTCGCTTCCAAACGTGGCGCAAAAGAACTTATAGCGGTGGATTATGATCCGATCTGTGTGGAAAGCGTCAAGGAAAACAAGGAATTGAACGGCACCTATAATATTGAAGAAAAGTTAGGTTCGAAGGAAGTGATCGAAGGTTTGAAATTTGATACGATCCTGGCGAACATCAATAGGAATATCTTATTGGATCAGATGGAGGTTTATGCCAATGATCTGGATGCTGAAGGAGAATTATACCTTTCTGGATTCTATGATGGTGAGGATTTATCGATCTTGACGGAAAAGGCAGGTGCGGTAGGTTTCGAATTTAAGGAGAAAAAAGTGCTGGATAACTGGTGTTCGGCCAAATTTATTAAATCGTAGTCCATGCGAATTCATTTTATTGCCATAGGCGGTAGCATCATGCACAATTTGGCTATTAATTTAGCTGAACAGGGGCATCAGGTGAGTGGTTCCGATGATCAGATCGTGGAGCCATCGAAATCTCATTTGCAGGCAGCTGGTCTTCTTCCAGATGAACTGGGCTGGTTTCCAGACAAACTGGATGAAAGCATTGATGCCGTGATCTTGGGAATGCATGCCGATAAGGATAACCCAGAGTTGAAGAAAGCACAACAATTGGGGGTGAAGATTTATTCCTTCCCAGAATTTGTGTATGAGCAGAGCGTGGATAAAACGCGCGTTGTCATTGCGGGAACCTATGGTAAAACCACGATCACCAGTATGGTGATGCATGTGCTCAAGAAGCTGGGCAAGAAATTCGATTACCTTGTTGGAGCGCAACTGGAAGGTTTTGATGACCTGTTGCAATTGAATCCAGAAAATAACCTGATCATTATTGAAGGGGATGAATATTTTGCCTCTTCCATAGATCGTAAATCCAAGTTTTTGGATTATAAACCCAATATTGCCCTGATCAGCAATGTGGATTGGGAGCATTTCAAAACGGTGATCCCAGAAGATGAATACCTTAAGCAGTTCGAAGACTTTATCCGTAGCATTGTTCCTAAAGGAACATTGATCTATAACAAGGATAACGGACCGACTCGCGAAGTGGTGGAACGCACCATGGATATCAAGATCAACCGGCATGGCTATAAACTACCTGAATATACCATCAACAAGGGGGTGACTTATATACATGTAGGTGAGGAGCAGATTCCATTAAAGGTGTTTGGCAAACATAATTTGTCGAATATCGCCGGAGCATTTACCGTTTGTGAGTGGTTGGGCGTTAAACGGGATGGATTTTATGAAGCCATCCAAGATTTTAAAAGCTCCATTCGTTACCTGGAATTCGTAGCCAGCCAGAACGGTTCTGTGGTTTACCAGGATTTTGCCCATACGCCAAGCAAGCTTCGCTCAAGTATTCATGCCGTTAAAGAACAATTTCCTAACCAAGCGCTTGTAACAATTATAGAGTTAAACGCTTACGATAGTTTAGACGCAAACTTTATTCAGGACTACGCAAACTCGATGAATGAGTCAGATTTCGCTGTAGTATTCGTTAATACTTCTCTTATAAAGGAAAAAAATATCGATGTAGATAAATTAATCTGGAGTTTATCAGAGGCCTTTAATCATCCGTCTTTCCATGTAATTACACAACTTTCTGATTTAGAAGCATTTTTGGAATCTTTTAAATCAAATGGTTACAATTTACTATTTATGAGTTCAAACAATTACAATGGCGTAAATATGACAAGTTTTGCGGATAAATTTTTGAGAAATTTTTAAGATTTTTCCTTTTTTTTTTAAAATATTAATATTGGCATTTTGATTTATAAGTTATTTGTTTAAATTTGATAATTACTTAATAAATAAATATTTTACATTTTACCCATGAATGCATTAGGAAAGAAAATCAGATTACTTAGACACCAGAAGGGGTGGAGTCAAGAGGATGTGGCAAAACGCTTAGACATTTCGATTCCTGCCTTTTCTAAAATCGAGACCGGAATTACGGATGTAAACCTGTCTAGATTGAATCAAATTTCAAAATTGTTCGGTTTATCGCTTGTACAGCTACTATCTACTTCAGATCCTGAAGAAGATAAGCAGATTCAAAACGAGGTCAATGAACTTCAAAAGAGACTTCAGTCTCGCGAAGTAGAGGTTATTGACTTGCAGAAAAAAGTGATTGATCTTTACGAGCAATTGCATAAAAAATAATTAACTGCTATGTTAAAGGAAGAGCCCTGGGTTATGATTTAACCTAGGGCTTTTTGTTTGGGCTAATTTTTCGGTAAACGATTAAATTATCGAATTTTTAAGGATAAAAAAATGCGCATCGGTCGAGATGCGCATTGCTATTGTTTCTGAAGTAAAGTTTGTATTGTCTAACCTAAATATGACTTTAGGATTTTGCTTCTAGAGGTGTGTCTAAGACGTTGTAAAGCTTTATCTTTAATTTGTCTTACCCGTTCTCTAGTCAAGCTGAATTTCTCTCCAATTTCTTCTAAAGACAATTGATGGTTTGAACCCAGTCCGAAGAACAAAACAATAATCTCTCTTTCGCGCTCTGTTAAGGTCGCTAGAGAACGTTTGATTTCTTCTGATAAAGATTCATCGATCAAAGAGCTATCAGTATCCGGATCGCTGTTTTCCAATACATCCAATAGGGTGTTTTCTTCGCCTTGAACAAATGGGGCATCCATCGATACGTGACGTCCAGAATTGCTTAATGTATCAGATACCTTGTCAACAGTTGTTTCAAGGATGTCTGCCAATTCTTCTGGAGATGGTTCACGTTCGTATTCCTGCTCCAATTTTGAGAAGGCCTTGCTAATTTTGCTTAACGAACCTACTTGGTTTAAAGGTAAACGTACGATACGAGACTGCTCTGCGATTGCTTGTAGAATAGATTGACGGATCCACCAAACAGCATAGGAAATAAATTTGAAACCCTTCGTCTCATCGAATCTTTTTGCTGCCTTGATTAGGCCAAGATTTCCCTCATTGATCAAGTCTCCTAAAGTAAGTCCTTGATTTTGGTATTGTTTTGCTACGGAAACAACGAAACGTAGATTGGTTTTTGTTAATTTTTCTAATGCTACTTGATCACCTTCCCGTATCCTTTGTGCTAGGATTACTTCCTCTTCTGCCGAAATTAAGTCTACTTTTCCAATTTCGTGCAAGTATTTATCTAGCGATTGGGACTCACGATTGGTGATGGATTGTGTAATTTTGAGCTGTCTCATCTAAAATATATAAACCTTTCTATTCTGAAATGTTTGCAAACATAACGAATTTTCTGTAATTAATTCTAATATAATTGTAAATTATTAACTCATTATGAGTTAGTTAGAGGAGCTTAGTTGATGTTATACTCTGTACAAAAATCATTCCAAATTGTCGTGATTACGACATAATGCCCGATCATTTTACAATTTTTAACCAATGCGCATCATATTTATTTTAAATCGCATTCTATTATCAAAAACAATTTAAATTCGCGTTTGTTTTAGAGATTATACTTAACATATTAAATACTAGCATTATGGCCATAGTCATTAAATTGGACGAAATTATGACGATCCGGAAAATGTCCTTGAATGAGCTAAGCGAAAAGGTAGGAATTACTTTATCCAACCTTTCCATCATAAAAAACCAAAAATCAAAAGCTATTCGATTGAGTACGTTGGATGCCCTGTGTAAGGCATTGGAATGTACGCCAGGCGATTTGATTAAATATTCTGAATTTTAGGGTCTTCAAAACGATACCCACGAAGGAAATCGGCTATCAACATTCTCTTTTTACCTTCGATCTGAATAGATAGCAAATGGATATAACCGTCATTAGTGGCCACTTTAAGCAAATTCTTCCCATCGGTGACGTATGTTCCCGGAATTAAGTCGTGCGCTTTTATTTCCTTTGATGTCTGGAAAATCTTTAAACCTTTATTGTCCAATTTGGTAAAAGCAGTCGGGTAGGGGCTTAAGCCTCTAATCTTATTATAGATGCTTGCTGTATCTTTATTCCAATCGATCTCACCATCTTCCTTAAAGATTTTCGGGGCATGTTTTACATCCTCAGCAGCCAATAAATCATCCTGTGGAACTGGATTGATATTTCCATCTCGGATGGCATCCACCGTTTTCACGATCAATTGTGCGCCTTTTTCCATCAATTTATCATGAAGGATTCCGGCGTCATCGGTGTCGGCGATTTCCACTTCATCAGCAAAAAGAATATTTCCAGTATCAATTTCATGCTGCAGCAAGAATGTTGTAACGCCTGATTTTTTTTCACCATTAATAACCGCCCAATTGATCGGGGCAGCACCACGATAATTCGGCAATAAAGAAGCATGTACATTCACGGTGCCATGTTTGGGCATATCCCAAACCATTTCTGGAAGCATACGGAAAGCAACGACTACTTGTAGATCAGCTTGATAGCTGCGAAGTGCTGCAATAAATTCAGGGTCTCTTAACTTTACGGGTTGCAAAACCGGGATCTGATGTTCCTTGGCAAACACTTTGACCGCAGATTCGTGCATTTTCTGTCCTCTGCCGGCTGGTTTGTCAGGCACGGTAACAACAGCAACAACATTTTCGCCGGCATCAATTAATGCTTTTAAAGAAGCTACAGCAAACTCTGGGGTACCCATGAAAATTATACGCATATCAATCTATTCTTTTTTTTAACTTTGCGAAGTTACAAATTAAAATTAAGCTTGAATTTTCCATATTTCCTCGCGAAGCGAATTACTTTATCGGGACAACGTACGTTTTCAAAATTGATCGTACGGGTAACCATAGGTGCATTGACCTTAGCGATCATGGCTATCATCATGGCCGTGGCCATTCTTAATGGTTTCAAGCAGGAAATAACCGAAAAGCAGCGTGGATTCTTCGGAGACATCATCATCCTGAAGAACGAACGCAGTGATTCCTATGTCAACACACCCATCTCACTTTCCAACGAGCAGATCAACGTTTTAGAGAAACATCCAAACGTAGTGAATATCTATCCATTTGCTACGAAAGCAGGGATCATGAATGTCAAAGGGGAGGTTGAAGGTGTGCTGCTCAAAGGGATCGATAAGGATTATGATCAGGAATTTCTTTCCAAGACTATTTTGGAAGGAGAGACCATCGACTTCAACGCAGAGGATGCCGAGAGCCAATTGCTGATATCTTCCCTAACTGCCAATCGATTACATCTGAAGGTGGGGGATAGTTTCATTATGTACTTCATCCAAGAGCCAGTTCGGAAAAGGAAATTCGTAGTCAAAGGTATCTTTACCACCAATTCCGAAGAATTGGATAAGATCTATGTCATTGGTTCGCTTTCTCTGATCAGGAGGTTAAATAATCTGGGCGAAAAGGAGGTTGGAGGCTATGAGGTCCGTGTCAAGGATTTCTCACAATTGGCTTTAACCACAGAAAGCTTGAATGAGGAACTGCCTATTGAATTATATGCCACGAATGTGATCGAGCAGATGCCGGATATCTTCAATTGGTTGAATATGCTTGACATGAACGATAATATCATCTTTGTATTGATGGTTATCGTGGCAGTGATCAACATGATCTCCGCTTTATTGATCAGTATTCTGGAACGATCATCCATGATCGGCATACTGAAAGCGTTGGGCATGCAGAATGGTAAGATTCGAACTATTTTTCTCTATAATTCCCTTTACCTGATCGGTTTTGGATTGATCCTAGGTAATGTGCTGGCCATCATTATTTACTTTTTTCAGAAGCATACCCAATTCTTCAAATTAGATCCTAGTATCTATTATGTGTCTTTCGTGCCGATGGATATATCTTGGCTTACAGTAGTTTGGCTAAATTTAGCTTTAGTTTCCATAGCCTTATTGACACTATTTATCCCTTCGATGTTGATTTCTCGGATATCACCAATTAAGACCATTCAGTTTAAATAATAACACGATTCAGTTTAATTAATCAACTACAAAAGCGGAATTCCCGTCGGGGAAACCGTATTTTTTCCGTATATTTCCCTTGCTAAAACAATTTTAATTTTAATATGTCTTTTATCCTTTAGCAATATTCTATGGACAATAAAATATTCGATCATCTTATTCATGCTTTTGAGGCACCACTGACCAATCCGGTACTCATTTTTTCCCTCGTCCTTTTCATTATCCTGCTATCACCCATTCTTCTAAGACCGATCAAAGTTCCGGGAATTATTGGGTTGATCATCTCCGGGATGATCATAGGGCCACATGGGTTAAATTGGTTGGAAAAGAATTCAGCTGTTGATTTGTTTTCTACCATCGGTTTACTGTATATCATGTTTATCGCTGGTTTAGAGTTAGATATGAATGAATTTAAGAAAACCAAACATAAGAGTTTTATGTTCGGCTTTTTCACGTTCATTATCCCGATATCCATTGGATTTCCGGTCTGTTATTATTTGTTGGATTATAGCTTATTGACCAGTATCCTGATTGCCAGCATGTTTGCTACCCATACCTTGGTTTCCTATCCGATCGTAAATCGTTACGGTATTTCAAAGAATGAAGCCGTTGCGATCACCATTGGTGGTACCATCCTGACAGATACGGCGGTACTTATCATTTTAGCTATTATAAAAGGTGCCTCCGATGGAGAGATCACCAATGAATTCTGGGTAACCTTAGGCGTATCCTTTGCCATCTTCCTGTTCATCATGTTTGGTATCATTCCGAAAATTGCCAAATGGTTCTTTGAGAAGGTAGAGAGTGAGAAAACTGGGCATTATATCTTTGTGCTTACCGTTGTTTTCTTCGCAGCTTTTTTGGCGGAAATGGCGAACTTAGAGCCTATCATTGGGGCCTTTGTGGCGGGATTGGCACTGAATAAATTGATCCCACATTCTTCGGCATTAATGAACCGAATTGAATTTATAGGAAACGCGATATTCATCCCCTTCTTCCTGATTTCTGTCGGGATGATTGTGGATATCAGCATCTTCACCAGTAAGGCCGGATGGACAGTGTTCTATGTGGCCGGCGCATTGACCTTGGTAGGAATTTCGGGTAAATACTTGGCAGCTACTGCTACGAAATGGGCCTTCAAATATTCCAACAATGAACGGAACCTTATTTTTGGGTTAAGTAATGCCCATGCTGCAGCTACGCTGGCCATTATCATGGTAGGATATAACAACCAGATCATTGATGAGAATGTACTGAATGGTACCATCGTATTGATTTTGGTGAGCTGTATTATAGCCTCAGTCGTAACGGAGAATGCGTCCAAAAAGATCGTATTAGAAGGTAGGCAGCATGTAGAACATGTGGAGCATGTGGAAGAGCATGAAGAACAGATTGTGATCCCGATTGCGAACCTGAACAATATGGAAGCCATCTTGGATTTTGCGACCTTGATCAAATCCAAGAAGTCTCCGCATCCACTGAATATTCTAAGTGTGGTTCCAAATGATGAACAGGCAGAACGAAATGTACAATTGGCGAGGCAGAGCTTGGATAAGATCTCCCGATATGCTGCTGGTTCTGAGACAGAAGTGGATCTGATCACGCAGATCGACTATAATATTGCGAATGGTATTGGCCGTGCCTCTCGAGAAGCATTTGCTGATTGTTTGATTTTGGGTTGGCCGAGTGCGACCAGCTTTGTCGAAAAGATTGTCGGAGAAAAAGCGGAGAGCATCTTGAACCATACCGATACCAACCTGATCATGTGTAGGATCGAGAAGCCTTTCATCACCAATAAGCTGATCACCATCTTTGTGCCGCCATTGGCCGAATCGGAGGTGGGATTCCATTATTGGATGGAGAAGATGAGCAAATTGGCATCTGAGTTGACACTTCCTATCACTTTTATATGCAACGAACGCAGTCGACAGGCGATTCTGAATATGTTGGAGACCTTGAAATCCAGCGTGCCTACGGCATTTGAACTGTATGATGACTGGGATAATATTTATGGTCTGGCCACATTCAGCAATGCGGATTCTTTATTGGTTTTCGTTTCATCGCGCTATGGGGAACTATCTTATCGAGATTCTTTAGATGGTTTGGCAAAACGAGTTGGGAAATACTACAAGAACCAGAACCTTATCCTGATCTTCCCGGCACGCTTGGAAGACCAGCATATCGATGAGTATGAGGATGTACAGGCAGCACCTATTTTCCGCAAGATCAGTCGGGAAATTGGAAATATGTTCGGAAAGGATAAAACATAATTTAAATTTTGTTATTTAAAACTTGGGTTAAATAACATTTTACGATAAATATTCATAAATAATTGGAGAGGATTTACATGAAAGAAATGACAGATAAAATCACGATTGACGGAAGTGGAAAATTGCAGGTACCTCATCAGGTGAGCATCCCATTCATTATCGGGGATGGTATTGGTCCAGATATATGGCGGGCATCTGTTCGTGTTTTTGATGCGGCAGTGGCGAAGTGTTATGGGGGAGAGCGGAAAATAACGTGGAAAGAAGTTTTAGCGGGGGAGAAGGCATTCAACGAAACAGGTGACTGGCTTCCGGAAAAAACGTTGACCGTTTTTAAAGAGTATTTAGTAGGTATTAAAGGACCATTAACCACGCCGATCGGCGGTGGGATTCGTTCGTTGAATGTGGCTTTGCGTAAAGAATTGGATCTGTATGTTTGCCAGCGACCTACTAAATGGTATGTTGGTGTTCCTTCGCCAGTCAAACATCCTGAAAAGGTGGATATGGTGATCTTTCGCGAGAATACGGAAGATATTTATGCGGGTATTGAATTTGCTGCCGGAACTGCGGAAGCAAAACGTATGCAGGATTTTCTGAAAGAGGATCTGAATATTGATTATAACTTTACGAATACTACCGGTGTTGGGATCAAACTGGTGTCGGAGGAAGGATCGAAAAGGTTGATTCGTGCGGCTATTGAGTTTGCCATCCGCGAGAACAGGAAATCTGTTACCTTGGTACACAAGGGTAACATCATGAAGTATACGGAAGGAGCTTTCAAGAACTGGGGCTACGAGGTTGCAGAAACGGAATTTGGGGATCAGACCTATACCTGGAACCAATGGGAAAATACCAAAGCGAATAAGGGTCAGGATGCTGCAAATGCGGAGCAGAAGGAAGCGGAGCAGGCTGGAAAATTGATCCTTAAGGATATTATTGCGGATAATTTTCTGCAACAGATCTTATTGGCACCACAGGATTATGATGTAGTGGCTACTCTGAACCTGAATGGCGATTATATTTCAGATGCTTTAGCAGCGATGGTAGGTGGAATTGGTATTGCACCTGGTGGTAATATAAATTATAAAACCGGTCATGCTATATTTGAGGCTACGCATGGTACAGCTCCACGTTTTGCGGATACCGATACGATGAATCCATGTTCGGTTATTTTGAGTGGAGTGATGATGTTGGACTATATGGGCTGGCATGAAGCGGCAGATGCGATTGTGAATGCGGTAGCCACTACAATACAAGAAAAGACGGTAACAGTTGATTTTTATAATTTGATGTCGGATGCAACGCTACTTAAGACTAGTGAATTCGCCGACAAAATTATCGAGAAATTATAAATTCTTTGGGATATTGTTAGAATAAGCTGAACTTTAGGGTTCAGCTTTTTTTGTGGGGTTGAGGGGGAGAAGATTGGTTATGATTTGAGTGGGAAGGTTTGGATGGTTAGAGTAGGGTTTTTGGAGAAGGTTGGGATGGGTGAGCTAAGATTTTTTAAAAGGTTGAAATACCTAGATTAGGATATTTTGATAGTTGAGTTGGATTAGATTAATTTTTAGGATGAATAAAAATGACTTACCAGGATTTATAAGGAATTCTGAGGTTTTTACAGATGAGGAATTGGAGAGCTTGGTTAATTTGGAGGAAAAACCTACTGAACAGGAGATTGATGCTTTTAAATATGACCCGGAGATCCAGGAATTGTTGAATGCTTTCATTGGGGATGAAACAACGCGTTTAACGCATCAGTTGCTGAAAGCAAAGTCGTTTTTAAGGGAGGGAAAGGTGGCGGAAGCCTGGAAGGTTTGTTTTGTGGATTAGGGGATTGTTGGGTAAGGTTTTTGTTAGCATGGTTGATGGGTTTTTGTCATCCTGAGAATTAAAAATTTGAACTAAATTTATCGGAAGGTGATGACATTTAGTAACTTAGTTCATTGACCATTCTGCAGTTTGACCGGACTATCGTATAGTGCA
>NZ_JAYLLN010000041.1:0-33565 GCF_037126265.1 Sphingobacterium tenebrionis | reverse complement strand
TTGAATAATTTAAATAAAGAAGCCAACACTGTTGCAGAATTTTTGAAGGCAAATATCTATATGGCCGGAGGCAATGATCAAACCTCCTTTATGAATGCCGTATCCCAAGTAGGTGACAATGAGTTTAAAATGATTGGATTAAAAGTGCAAAGCTATTGGAAACCGGATTTCTCTACCGATATGGAAGGATATTTCCGAAGCAAAGAAGCTTTTATTAACCAAGATATTCTAGAAGATAGGTATTTAAATGGTGAATTGACGCAACAAACATTTGAGAAAAGTACACAAAATGGTTTACAGGAGCGGGTATTTTTAAAGGGAAATACAAAATATGAGTTCATCAATCATATGTTAACATTTAATATGGATGCTGCCCATCATCGTAATAGTTTTGAAAATAATATAGACCGTGAAATTGTAAATCCTATTACTGGACCATTGTCAAAATTAAGAAATAGGGTAAATCAGGAAAGTGAAGGGAATAACTTAAATATTAACGTAGATTGGAACTTAAAAAAATTCAGCGATCAATCGGTCAAATACCAATTTAATTATTTCGATGATCATACAGAACAATTGAAATGGAACAGGTTTGATGATATACATGTAAATACAACCACGGAATTATTACGTTCAAGATTCATAAATAGTAAAGTGTTTAGAAACAATATTTCCAGTTCAAATTCCCTGAGTATTTTAAGGATCCCAATCCTTTCGAGGTTTAATTGGGATAATAATGTCGCATTCAAATTTTCTAAAGCTGATCAGATTGAGGATAATCTATCACCTGAAGATCAGTTTTTTTTGGAGAGAAATAGTTGGATGAGTTATGATGAAAATCAACAGGAAATTAAATGGGATTCAAAATTAAAGTATAAACGATCTATCCATAAAGCTACTGCGAGATGGGATCAATATCATAATTTTGGTGTGAATGTGGGTATGATGAATTTCTGGCGGAATAATAATTCAACCAATTCCTTTCGGGATTTATCAAAGCGATTTCTAAAACCCGTACCGGAGCTGTTTTATTCCTATTCCAAAAATATCCTCCTTAAACAATATAGAGTCGATCTGAAATACCTTATGGATTATGAAATTCCTTCTTTGAATAATTATGTCGACTTGATAGATTCAGCAAATTTTAATTTCAATACCTTAGGAAATCGAAATCTAGTTCCACAAACCAATCATAAATTCACCTTACAAGTCAATCTTAGCGGGTCAAAATCAAAGTTTAAGCATGATTTTACTGTAGACTTTATGCTCCGTAAAAATCAACTTCTAGATAGCGTAATTTATGGTCAGAATGGTCGTGTATTGAGCACAAAAATCAATGGTGAAGGATTGCCGTATTTTACTGTTAAATACAATTCGACATGGAATGGGTTTCTTTTTGGAAAAACTACCAATGCCATATGGAGGCTTGATTACCTGAATAACCAGGAATATGGCTATCAGAATGGTGTGAAGAATTTCATTCATTCCCATACCATATCTAATTTCCTCCTTGCGCTGATTACCCTGAATGAGGCGTTAAAATTAAATTTAACTAATGGTTTGCTGATCAGTAAATATAAGATCAACGAAAGAAACAATGGTTATTTAAGTAATCAATTGAAAGGAGATATTATTCTTACTTATCCGAAAGGATTTACTTGGGTAAATAATGTCTATTTGATTTCTCAAAAAGCTACTCGCTTTCCTATGAACAACCAAGTAATCATCAATTCTGCTCTTAGTTACCGTTTTTTAAAGAAAGAACAGCTCGAGATAAAGGCAAGTGTGTATGATTTACTCAAGCAGCGAAGTAATATCAAAACCTTTTTAACAGATAATTATATCCGCAACATAACCACCAATAACCTTGAACGTACTTTCACCTTAGGATTAGCGTATTATATCCGAAAATTTTAAGTAAAAAAGGAGGCTTTTTAAAAGCCTCCTTTTTTACTTAAAATTTTCGGAAAATAGACATTAGATTATAGATTATAGACAAATATAAGTCGCCTAAGGTCTATAATCTAACATCTATCATCTATCATCTAAAATTAAAGATTACTCAACGTATGACCCATACGGTCTCTTTTTGTTTTCAGGTATTCCGTATTATAAGGATTCGGTTCGATTTCGATCGGAACATTATCCACAATCTCCAAACCATAGCCAATCAATCCGGCACGTTTGGTAGGATTATTTGACATCAAACGCATTTTGGTTACTCCCATATAACGCAATATCTGTGCACCAACTCCATAATCCCTAAGATCAGCTTTAAAACCTAACTGCAGATTGGCATCCACCGTATCCACGCCTTCTTCTTGAAGCTTATAGGCGTGCAGTTTATTGATCAGGCCGATTCCTCTGCCTTCCTGGTTCATATAAACAATAATTCCCTTACCTTCTTTTTGGATCATCTCCATGGATTTGTGAAGTTGTGGTCCACAATCGCAACGGCAAGAGCCGAAGATATCCCCAGTAACACAAGAGCTATGGACACGAACCAAGATCGGCTCATCTTCTGCCCATTCGCCTTTATAAAGAGCTAAGTGCTGCTCACCAGTATTCTTCTGAGTAAAGGCCTTCATTTTGAAATCTCCCCATTCGGTTGGCATCTCAACAGAAACCTCTTCTTGGATTAATGTATCATGTTTCAAACGGTATTCGATCAGATCCTCAATCGAGATGATCTTCAGGTCAAAACGCTCTGCTACTTTGATCAAATCAGGTAGCCTTGCCATTTCGCCATCATCCTTTAGGATTTCAACCAATACCCCTGCAGGTTCAAAACCAGCTAAACGCGCTAAATCCACGGAAGCTTCGGTATGACCGGTTCTACGCAATACACCGCCATCCTTCGCGATCAACGGGAAGATATGGCCTGGACGACCTAATTCTTCTGGACGAATATTGGGATCGATCAATGCTTTGATGGTTTTCGAACGGTCGGATGCAGAGATACCTGTGGTACAGCCGTATCCTTGAAGATCCACAGAAACCGTAAAGTTGGTTTCATAAACGGCAGTATTTTGGTTAACCATTAAACCCAGATTAAGCTCACGACAACGTTCTTCGGTTAAAGGTGCACAAACCAATCCTCTACCATGGGTAGCCATAAAATTGATCACTTCAGGTGTGGCATTGCGTGCAGCAGTAACAAAATCGCCTTCATTCTCACGGTCTTCATCGTCTACTACGATAATGACTTTTCCGGCTCTGATATCCTCGATTGCTTCTTCAATCGTGTTTAATTTAATATCCATTAGTTTTAAATAAGTGTACAAAGGTAACGGTTAATTAGGACTTATTTATAAGTAAGTTGTCATAAATATGCCCTCGGGCGTCTTTCGGGAGTACATGGAAATGGGCCTGATAAACCTTACTGAAATGATGGGCATATTTGAAACCTATGAGGAAAGCGATTTCCTTGATCTCCAAATCCGTATTCACCAACATATCCTGCGCACGATCCATCCGGCATTTGCGTAAATAGCGCATCACGGTTATGCCATAAACCTGTTTGAAAATCGTTTTAAGTTTGAATTCATTGATCCCAAATTGACGAACAAGAGTAACGATATGTATATCTTCATGGCTATTTTCCTCTAAGTATGTTTTTATTTCTTTGATTATTTTCAAATCGATGTTTGAACATTTCAAATTCCTGGTATCCTTACTTGCCTCCATCCGTATTATTATCCCTTTTTTGTTATTGATGGGTAAACAAATCTAATACTTTTGTGGTGTTATTTATAATTATTCTAAATAATTTACTGAAAATTACATCACCTTGGGGAATAGAAATTTTATTATGCTAATACGTGTCAATATGCAATTAAATTTAAAATTAACAAGCTTTCTGATTTTCTTCACGCTGTTCTCGAATGCACAGACTGGTATCAAAGGTGTAATTTCTGATAAGGAAGGACAACCCTTAAGCCAAGTGAGCATCTTGTTCCTAAATGCTTTGCAACAGCTAGAAAAGGAATGTTACAGTACAGAAAACGGAAGTTTTTCACAAACCATAGGTCCTGGAAAATACCATTTACAGATAAGTCATCAGGGGTATGAAACTTTATATATTGACCATGTGCTAGTTGAGAAAGGCTTTGTAGACCTTGATACCCTATATCTTTTTTCCGCATCCCAGAAAATAGAAGCCATCACCTTAAAGGCTAGCCCCAGATTAATAGAACAACGTGCTGACCGGATGGTAATGAACATCGAGAACTCTGTACTATCTGATGGAATGACGGCCTTGGAAATATTGGAAAGAGCTCCTGGAGTAAAAGTGAGTGATGATGGGGAGATCCAGATGCGGGGTAAGAAAGATGTCGCGGTGATGATCAATGGGAAGTTATCCTATTTATCCCAAAAGGAATTGACAAGCCTATTGAGAGGAACTTCCTCGTCTTCGGTTAAAAGCATAGAGTTGATCAAAAATCCTTCGGCAAAATTTGATGCGCAAGGAATGGGCGGATTGATCAATATCGTTATGAAAAATCAACGTAAAAAAGGGTTCAATGCTACGATCAATGCCTTTGCTGGTGCTGGAAGAAAATTAAGGAATGGCAGTGGGATTAACCTGAATGTTCAACGGGATAAATGGAACCTGTATTCGGCCTATGATTATGCCTTTCGTGGGGAGGAAGAGTATAGGCAATTTGACCGGTTCTTTGAAAAGCTTCCTGCGGAGTTACAACCAAGGGTATCCAAGCAATATTCCGTGACGGAAGAACCGCTGAATACCCACAACGCTAAGTTTGGGCTGGATTATATTCCTTCATCTAGCCAACTCATCAGCTTGAACTGGACTGGAAATTTTGGAACTAATAAGAACCTGAACCAGGGCTATAACAATATTTTATTTGAAAAGGGGGAATTGATTTCTAATTCGTTGACGGATAATTCAAACATCAGTACCTGGAATAACCATAATGTGAGTTTGGGCTATGTAAATCGAATAGGAGAAAAGGGACATGAAATAACGGCTGATCTTGATTTTCTCCATGCAGCCTATGATGCCGATCAATTATTGATTTCTGATTTTCAACGGACCACATTTCAACAACCCTTTATCTCCAAACGGAAAAACCAAACGCCTTCTGTTACCAAGCTTGCTGTAGCCAAGGTCGATTATCTTCACCAATTAACCGTAAACCAGAAGGTAGAGATAGGATGGAAGAGTAGCGTGATGGAAGCAGACAATAATGCGATCAATGATACATTAGAAGGTTCGTCATGGATTAGAGATCTGGGCACCAGTAATCATTTCCTGTACAAAGAGCAAATCCATGCTGGATATCTGAACTACCAATGGAAAAAGGAGGGATGGAGTTTGCAGGCCGGTATTCGAGCGGAAAAAACCTTGGCTGATGGCTTGTTATTAACCACTTCGATACAACATAAGCGGTCTTACCTGAACTGGTTTCCAAGCGCGACATTGGCAAGGCAATGGAGTGCTCAACATCAAACCCAACTATCATATAGCAGAAGGATCAATAGGCCCGATTACGATGACCTCAATCCATTTCGATATTATGTAGATGCTTTTGTTTTTTATGAAGGAAATCCACTGTTACAACCCGAAAAAGCCCATGCTTTTGAACTGAATTATGGCTATGGACGTCATCTAAATATTTCCTTTTTTTATACCGAAGTAGCAGAGGTGATGACTTCGGTGCTGACACAAATCCCTGAAAAGAATATGACCATCCGTTCGGTTGCTAATATTGAAGGCTTCCGTAATATAGGCACGAATATCAATCATAGTTATCAACCATTGAACTTCTGGACCAGCATCAATAATGTGCTGATCTATCAAAACCATTATTTTGGAGCGTTCAATAAGGAAGTTATCGATAATAAAGGCTGGTCTTTAAATTATCAATCCAACAATTCCTTTAAATTGCCGAAAGCTTGGCAATTAGAGATCAATGGGCAATATTTATCGCCCGAATCGGACGGAGTTTATAGAAGAAAGTCGATGGGATCCGTATCCATAGGCGTTCAGAAGAAGTTGTTGCGCGAAAATCTGACCTTAAAATTGAGCGGAAATGACGTTTTCAAAACGATGCGGTACAGGACGGCTTCGGAAGTGGGGGCAGTTCGCATGAATCAGCACTTTAACCTGGATTCCAGGACTTTTATTTTTTCCGCTACTTTTAAGGTCGGAAAAGATTTTACAAAGGAACGGAGATCAGGGTCGGAAACCGATGAGATGAAAAGGGTTAGAGGGGGTAGTTAACGTGTTTTTATGTTGCAAAAGCGACCTTCCTAAGAGGAAAGGGTCGCTTTGTCTTTCTTTTTATTAAAGAGGCCTACGACTTTTTTCCAGATGGCCTCCGCTTTGTTCTTATATTGTTCCGCATCGAACAAGGCCGAATCGGAGGTGGATTTATACGTTAGGAATATAGCCAATGGCGTAAGGACGATGATGGCCATCCACATGCCCCACATTGGGGTCAAGCTGGCATCTTTCGCTGCTTTCTCCGAGATGGTTGCAATAACGTGGTAGATTAGGAAGAAAATAATCGCCATGACAACAGGCAATCCAAGACCACCTTTTCGGATGATGGCACCCAATGGGGCTCCAATACCAAATAACAGTAAACAGGACACCGCCAAAGTGAATTTTCGGTGCCATTCGATATCGTATCGGATATCCTTCTCGGCAAAGAACTGGTAGTCATTCATCCTTAGATCAGCATTCTCCTTGATCTGCCTCGCTTGCGACAGAGCATTGCTGATGGCCGAACGGCGCATGTACTCCTGTTCAATATCCGCTAATTTTATTTTGGTATTGATCGTTTTCGGTTTGTTTTCCTGATAGTAATTGGCAAAGAAGTTAATGTACCGTTTGCTTTCCACGGAGTTAATCTTCGCCACACTATCCAAGGATACCCTATTGGAATCTGAATAATGCCTCAATTGTCTGAGGTTAAGCATCTGATGATGATCCTTGAAGAGTTCTTTATCCGTATTCCCCATCTGGAAACTTTCCATATCGAATTTTTGGGTCGTTTCCTTGAATCTGAAACGGGTAAATTGCTGACGGGGGTCGTATCGTTTCGCGTCTTTTACATTGCTGTCTTCATAACGAACACCATCTTTCAATTCCAATAACATGTATTTATTGTCGGCAGAGTTCTGGATATAGCCTTCTTTCGCGAAGATCACATTATTGGCCGAACCACCTGTGGCGTGTTCATAGATCATGAGGTCGTAAAGGACGGTACCTTCCTCATTTTTACTTTTTGCGCGAATGGAATAACCAGGGATCGTATTGTTGAATACGCCCGGTTTGATCAGGAAATCGGCTTTTTTCTTACGGACATCGTACAGTAGGGAACCCATTTTTAGGTTGACCACGGGAAGGATGTAATCGGAAAAGATAAAAGAGCCGGCACTGAAAAGTCCTACCACAATGAATAGTGGAGTCATGGCTTTCCGGAGAGAAACCCCAGCAGCTTTGATAGCCACCAATTCGTAGCTTTCGCCCAGATTTCCAAAGGTCATGATCGAGGATAACAACATGGAAAGTGGGAGTGCCATGGTTAACTGCACGGCCGCCTGATAACTTAATAGTTCGAGGATTACATACCACTGGAAACCTTTTCCGATCAGGTCATCGATGTACTTAAAAAGAAACAACATCAATAGTACAAACATCACAATGAAGAAAGTAACCATAAATGGTTTGATGAATGCTTGTAATATGAGGGAGTGAATCTTCTTCATGTTGCTAATAATCCTTGATATGGGACATCTTTGCTAAGTCTGATCCATGGATTTCTGCAAAGATACATTTTTTATGAACGTATTTTTGTTAGGAAAAAGTTAATAGGGATAAGATATGAAAAAGCCTGAAAGGAATAGGTTTTCATTTCAGGCTTTGTTTGGATATAGTTATGCGCCGATGACGCTCTGTAGATAGCCAATGGAATTGTTCCAGATTTGTTTTCTGTCTTCCATATTGTCTTCTTTTACGTAGTCCGTAACTGCGATAGCTACATCATTGGTCAATTCGTCCTGTATGATTTCGATTTCGAAGAAATAAGGTTCGTCATCCAACCATTTAAATTTCACGCTTTTGTTTTCTTTGACAGACACCAGTTTCGCACGGTGGGATTCATTGTCCCAAACGAACTCGTAAATTCCATCGTGGTAGTTTACATCATCAGCAAACCATTGTGCCAGTTCATTCGGCTCCTGTAGATATGGGAAAAGAATTCTAGGTGATGAATTCAACACATATTCAAGGTGTAGTTTAGTTTTTTCTGACATAATTTGTTCTCAGTAGTTCGTTTTATAAATGTTGTTAGTAAAAAAAGTAGGCCCCCAATGCTATCCTACTTTTTGTAAGTATAATCAATTAATCGCTTATTAAAAAAATAGTGCACATCTTTTTTTTAACAGTAAGTGGCTTTTCAACAATTATGCCTAAAGTAATAAGGGGGTAATGTGGGTTTAATGGTTGGGGAGGTGGATTTTTGCTATCTTTTTGATTATAAAGAGGTTTAGGGTTTTAGGGGGTTGAAAGTTTATTTTTAGGGATAATTTTATTGAAATTTTCTTTGAAAGTTGTTGCTTATTACTATCTTTGCATACCGAAAAACGGCGGGGTAGCTCAGATGGTTAGAGCGCAGGATTCATAACCCTGAGGTCGGCAGTTCGATCCTGCTCCCCGCTACTAGATAAAGGAAAGTCCAAAAGGCTTTCCTTTTTTTGTTGGGGTGCTTTTCGGCAGGTCATTATTGACCTTCTAAAATATGTATCAAATCATTATTGATATAAAAAACTTCTCGTCCTTCTTTTGACGGAGTGAGTATTCTCGCTCCAACAAGTTCATTGACATATTTTGTCAAAGTTGTTCTGGAGGATACCTGGAGTATGTCGCCGATCAACTTTGGTTTGATATATGGTTGACTAAACAGCAGTTCATTTACTTCTTTATTATACCATTTGATATTCGATTTGCCGTATTCCAATGTAGTTTCCATCTGATCCAGTATACCGTTGATGAGTTGATTGGTTAAAAGTGCAGTTTTTTCTACAGCTTCCAGCATAAAGAGTACCCATGGTTTCCAGCTCCCACGCTGAGTTACGGCACCTAAATTATAATAATAATCATCTTTATGGACAATAATGTACTTAGAAAGATACAGTACAGGTTGCTCCAATAAACCTTTATTGACCAAGTAAAGTAAATTTAAAATCCGGCCAGTACGACCGTTTCCGTCTGGAAATGGGTGTATGGCTTCAAATTGATAGTGTGCAATACACATTTTAAGTAATGGATCCGTGTCGGACAGCTTTTCATCATTCAGGTAGTCCAATAGATTTCCCATTAGTTGTTCTACAAGGCCGACACCTCTTGGAGGAGTGTATATAATCTCTCCTGATCTAAATTCGCTTTGTCCACGTTGAATGACCGTTAGGGAATGTGCTGGGCGTATGCTGCCAGATGTATTTTTGATTTGTTGGAAAATAGCAATTATACTTTCAAGATCGATATTGTTTTTTTTCTTTACACGTTGATATCCCTCCCAAAGCGCTTCCCTATACCTCAAAACTTCTTTTGTAGCAGGGTTCGCATTTTTTTCCTGGACGGTATCCGATACTGCTTTATAAAGTTCGTCTTCTGTTGTAAAGATATTTTCTATAGCAGATGATGCTTTGGCCTCTTGGAGGGCAATCGTATTGACCAGCATATAGGGATTGGGCAGCCGTTGTACATTACTATTTACGCTTGCCAATGCTCGAGATGCCGTGACCAGTTTTTTCAGAATATCTACGTCATCAGCAATGTTCTGCGGAGGCAGGAGCGGAAGATCATTGAAAGGTTTTGTTCTATCGTATGCCATATATGTTCAATTTTAGACTGATACTGGACACATGTACAAAATAAAGAAATAAAATGGACATATTATTATGATATGTCCATTTTTAATAAAAAAATGGACGCATTTTAATTAAGTGTTCATTTGGATGATTGTAAAACATCGTCAGCTATTAGCAAAAGTAGTTGACTTATAGATTGATGATATCAAAATAATTCATGAGGGAGATATACAGGGATGCCAGCACAAAATTCATCCCAATAATCTTGGCGATTACAATCCACAATCTGGACCGTTTCTCATGCATCATTAGAAAACCGAAGATGCTGCCAAATAAAAATAAAAAGGGGATCATAAAAAATGTAAGAAACAGATTGACCCCATCCTTAGAAAAGTTAATTTGGAAAACCACCATGAATAGGTTCAATACATTTATCAACAAGAGGATAATATTGAGTTGCGCAGCGATATAGGTGTTGGCAAGGAAATGTTCCCAATAATTGTATTTATGTTTATAAAAAGTAATCCAGGTTATCAGACTGGTAATGGGAATCATTAGAAAAATGAAAACACTAAAATATTTTCCAAGGAATCCGTGTCCGATGAGTTGATCAGCATGTGCAGCAGGTTGAATTTTATCGATCCATAAGTGTATGCCTTTAATGATCAAGGAACAAATGGTCGTCATGATCAAGACAAATGCGAATGGCCGAAAATAGGGTACACGTTTTCCATCAAGGTAATCCTTAATCATTACGCCCGGCTTTGTGAAAAGGCACTTTAAAGTATAGAAAAAGCCTTTATCCACATGGAAAACGGAATGCGGGATATCATGTAGGAAATAATGCGCATCGATTCGGTGTTCATGGGCGGATTGTCCACATTGGGGACAATAATTTCCTTTGAAATTAAATTGGCAATTTAGGCATACGGCATTTTCCTCTCGATGTGGCATAAGGTTATTTAGTTAGTCAACTAAATATAAAAAAAATCAAGCTAGAAAGGAGTTTTTTCCTTTCGGAAATAATAGATAAAATTCATTTCTCTTGAATCGAACTCCTCATAAACCTGACATTAGTTAATTATTAAGGATTTCGTGTTCAGAACTAAGGCGGCTGAATTTTTTACAGCATATCGATATAATCATTCAATAAATTAATAAAAAATATATTATAATTCCTTTAAAGATAAATTAATTCAAAATAAGTAATATTGGGTAATTAAATACGGACTTAATATTTGAATTGTGAAATATCTAGAATTAAACGAGCAGATTATAGCCCACTTGATACAAGAGAAACCATACTTAGATATGGATTTTACATTGACAAAATTAGCAGATAGCCTGGATACCTCCCTTTATCATTTAGAAAAGGCCTGGAAACTACATTTTGAAGGTTCGATTTATGAATATATTAACCAGCTTCGGATAGAATACTTTATATCTCAAATTGACCGGATAAATGCAGGTGAATTAAATATTATGGCTTTAGCTTACGAATCTGGATTTAGATCAAAATCCTCATTTCGTAATAATTTTAGACAAATACAGGGAATCTCACCCACAGCCTATATTCTCAAGCATATAAAAATTTAATATTCTTAGGCATGTTAAAATTTAACAACCAATTTACTGTTGAGTTGTTAAATTTTTGGTAATATTATTAAAAACCAAATGCTATGGAAATAATAAACAATGAAACTAACCTACAATTCGAATATAGGGAAGGTGGTGAGATCGCACGATTGGAATATCGCTTTTATAAAAAAGATATTGCTTTGATGCATACGGTAGTTCCGGATAGCATGATGGGAAAGGGAGTTGCTTCTGCCTTGGCAGAGCAAGCATTTGCATTTGCCAAGGCGAAGAATAAAAAAGTCATGGTGTATTGTCCCTTTGTTGCGAAGTATGTCCAAAAGCATCCAGAACTAAAAAATCAAATTGATAGAGATTACCATCCGAATCTATAAGGTCAATCTATTAGCTCATTTTATAAGGTGAACTTATAAGCTCAATTCCCTTTCAATCCCTATCTCTTTCAAAAAGACCTCATCATGCGAAACCAGCAGTAAAGTTCCTTGAAATTGCTTGATGGCTTGCGTAAGAATAAGGATATTCTGAAGATCAATGTTATTGGTTGGTTCATCCAAGACCATGATATCTGGTGCTTGATTGGAAATATTCAGACAGCACAATAACAATCGCATTCTTTCGCCTCCACTTAAGGACAGACAGGATTTATCCCAAGTTTGCTTATCAAAAAGAAAACGATTCAACCGAATTTTCACCTCATGTTCCTGAAGGCCAGCATGATTAAATTGTTGTGCCATTTCATAGATGGATTGATTGGCCCTGATAAGAGAATATTCCTGATCAACATAGACGTATCTTTTGCTATTGGAAAGGAGCTTTCCCTTGGATGGTTCCAAAATACCTAACAAAATCTTGATCAAGGTAGTTTTACCGGAGCCATTTAATCCTTTAATAGCAATTCTTTCCCTATGCCGTATCTGAAAGGAAAGTTCTTCATTCCAAAGAAATCTTCCGTTATTACTGCCTTCAGAATCATTTATAACATTTATTCCATCATTCGAAGGAATCTTATAATTAATTTCCTGCGCTTCTAAAAGTAATTTACCACGGTAACTATCAGAGTTTTCAAACCCGAATTGCATTTGATCTATTTCGGGGAGTATACTCCTTAAACTGGTTAATTGGCTTTGGATACCCGATATTTTTTCTTTATGTACCGATTTCAGTTTCGAGGAACTGCCCTCAGCTTTATTTCGAAGGGAATTCATCATGATCTTTGGCATTCCAGCACCTTCCTGTTTCTTTTTGCCCCGTGCATTCAATTTATTTTGCCTTTCTATCGCCTCTTTTTCTTTTTCCTTGGCCTTGCGGAGTTCCTTTTGTTGTGATTGTACCTGATGGTTCAGCGCATCCAATGCAATTCCTTTTTGCTCGGCATAAAAACTGTAATTGCCACCGTATAAGCGAATCCCATCACGGCTTAGCTCTGCTATTTGTGGGATCAACTCCAATAATTGTCTATCATGACTAACAATCAAAAGAGTTTTGTTGGTTTTTTCTACAAAATCATAGAGTAATTTGCGGCCATCTTGATCTAAATGATTACTTGGCTCATCCATCAGAATAAATTCTGGCTCCTGGATTTCTATACCCGCTAAAAAAACCTTGGTCTTTTGGCCACCGCTCAGACTGCCTAATTTTCGCTCTAAATCAAGTCCAGATAAGCCCCATTTTTCTAAAGCTTGTTCACAGCGATCTTCCAAAGGCCAATCATCTTGAAGAAGTTCCATGTTTTCCGCTGTCGCCTCTCCCTGCAGGATAGCATGTAAAGCGCGCAATTTACCAGAAATACCCAATGCCTCAGCAATACTTAGTTCATGGTATTCATCATGGGTCTGCGGAATGTAGTACGGTTTTGAAGAACAGCTTATCATTCCTGAGGACAAGGGAAGTTTACCAGCAATAATCTTTAGGATACTGGATTTTCCTGCACCATTGTTCCCGATAAGGGCAATCTTATCATTTTTATTGATAATGAAATTGATGTTCTCGAACAGAACATCTTTATTTGGATGTATATAAGTTGCTTGTTGTAATATAAACATAAATCTTTTCGCTAAGGGGTGAAATAATGAAATGAGAGCTCGCTAAAGAGCTAACGGAATCAAATGCGGAAAGATTTATTTATTACATATGGAATTATTTCGTGTGCTACAAAGGTAGCTATTTAATTTAAAATCTGAAAACCGTCAGATTTAGGCGTTCTCCATCGTCCTGATTGTCTAAGCATTTTCAATCGTTCGGAAAGTCAAGTTTATCCGAGGTCCATGCTGGGCAAATGAAAACCCAACTACAGAAAAAGCACGATACCAAGAATAGAAACTGCTACGAGGTTATAGAAGAAAGTCCAAAATTAATAGTCGTAGTATATTAGGATGAGAACTAATAAAATGTAATATAAAAATATATGGATGTTTTTTATACTTAAATATTAATAAATTTATAACCAATAAATTATGAGAAGATATAAAATTACTCTACCATCATTATTAGCAGTCTAAAATATTGAGGGATGTAGTTATTACCGTGATAATATTTGTTTAGTGCATTATATAGTTTGTGTATGTTGCGATCATTGGTATTGCTTATGGGGTTGTAAAAAGGAGGATTTTTGCTATAAATAATAAAAACTAAGTATCTATTAATAATGAAAAAAATATCTCCATTTATTGTTTCTTATGTTGCAATTCTGCTTAACGTATGCTACTTAGGCTTATGGATTTATGCGTTTAATAAATATGATTTATATGAGGATAAAGTTAGTTTTTTTAAAAAATTTATTCCTTTTTCTTATTTCGAATTGGTTTTGATAGCCTTATCTGTATTTTCAATAATTGTTTTTGCAAGAAGTAAGGTTCCAATAAATAATGTTTTGTTAATTGTGCAAATAGGATTTACAATTTTATTTATATGGCAATTTCTTTAAAATGTTGAGTCCCTATATTTAATAGAAAACACTTTGACATTGTATATTTTTAACTAATGGACTATTTTTATTTACATACATGTTAAGGAATCTGTAAGAGCGACTGGTAAAAGCGGAATCAGTAACCTTCAGAATATCAGTTTTCCATCGTCCCGAATGTCTATAAGTTCTCTATCGTTCGGAAAGTCAAGTTTATCCGAGGACCATGCGGAACTTTGGTAGGAGGGAGCCGATGTAACCAATGAGTCTGCGTCTGGTCTTTCATGATCAATAAACTGCCATTTTCAAGGTTGATATCAATTTTTTCCTTGCTTTCTTTATGCTTGAAGCTGAACTTCCTTTCCGCCCCAAAAGTAAGGGAAGCAATAGCACCATTTTTTTTGAGATCTTTTTCGCCATCACTATGCCAAGCCATACCTTCCGATCCATCATGATAGAGATTCAATAGGCAAGAATTAAAGGTTTCTCCTGATGCTTTTTCAACCAGCTGCTTAAGTTCCAATAAAACATCAGTCCAAGGCAGGGCAACTTTTTGAATGCCTGAATAGGTATATTCAAAACGCCGATCTCCATACCAGGCAACCTTCCTTTTCGTTTCGATATGCTTTCCAAAAATCACTGCCTGATCAGGCTTCCATGCAATTTCATGCCATAACGCATCATAAAAATAGCGCTGTTTATCTGTAATAACACCGTAATAATGAACCGTACCATCATAGGGCAACAAATTCTTTTCAGGATCTGCGAAATTGAATAACATCATATTTTAAACCGAAGGCTGATTTTCTGGATATAATTGCGCTTGTTCCCATCCAATGATGGCAGATTTCCGGATCGGTTCCCATCGATATCCGCCCAGCTTACCAGAACCTTGGATCACCCGATGACAGGGGATCAGAAATGCTATCGGATTTTGTCCAATGGCTGTTCCTACTGCTCTCGATGCTTTTGGATGGTTGATCTTATCGGCAATTGACTGATAGGTCCTTAACTCCCCAGAAGGGATCTCCAATAACGCTTGCCAAACCTTTAATTGGAAAGGGGTGCCTTTCAAATGCAATTTGATGTTGGAAAGCGAAGCTTCCTCACCATTGAAAATCTTCATCGCATCCTTATGGAAGGATGTTTCCATTTCCATGAATTCCGCCTGCTTAAACCTCGATTTAAGGTCTAGCAAACCATCTTCACCTTCCGATACAAAGGCCATATAGCAAAGCCCTTTTTCGGTTGAACCCAACAGGCACATCCCAAATGGACTAGACTGGTAGCTGTATTTGATCAGCAATCCTTGGCCATCGTTCTTGAAAGTAGCCGGACTCATACCTTCAATCTGTACAAAAAGATCGTGTAACCGACTGGTACTGCTTACACCGGTTAGGATATGCGTGTCAAAAAGATTGTGTTCTTTTCCACGCAATAATTTCTTCGCATAATCCAATTGCAAAAATTGAAGAAACTTCTTCGGACTTGTGCCTGCCCATTCACTAAACAGCCGCTGAAAATGATAGGGACTCAAATGTACATGTTCGGCCAGATCCTCCAAACTGGGTTTTTGTTGGAAATTATCTTGTAAATATTGGATAGCTTTTGCAATCCGATTATAATTAATCTCTTGTTGTGTTCTTTCCATACTCAAATTTCCAACCTTTCCCACAATTATAAAATCCGATTCTTGCTAAATGTTTAGCTAAAAACTTATTTAGCCAAGTATCCACCATCCACTGGATAGTAAGATGCTGTAACAAATGATGATTTTTCTGATGCCAACCATAAAGTCAACTCCGCTACTTCCTCTGGTTTACCTAAGCGTTGGAAGGCATGTTGGGTCTCCAAAAATTTCAGACTTGCCTCATCCATCGCATTATCAACCAATGGGGTAGAAATAAATCCAGGCCCAATGGCATTGATACGAACGCCTTTGGTGGCATATTCCCAACCTGCGGCCTTAGTCAATCCAACAACACCATGCTTTGCAGCTACATAGGCCGAAGAGTTGGCAAAGCCAACAGATCCTAAAATGGATGCCATATTGATAATGCTACCACCTACTTTCTCAATTTCAGGAATCTGATAATGCATACCATAGAATACACCATTCAGGTTGATGTCAATTACTTTCTTCCAGCCTTCAATCGATAGGTCAGCCACTGCTGCGGCATCTCCACCGATTCCTGCATTGTTCACTGCGATATGTAATGCGCCAAAATTTTCGATGGCAGCTTCCACAATTTTCTTATTGTCTTCCGGAGAGGCAGAATCTGCTTTGATGAAGATCACATTTCCTTCTCCTAAATTGTTGATCAGTTCATTGCCCAATTTATCATTGAGATCCGATATCACCACTTTGGCACCTTCTTTAACAAATAATTCTACAATGGCTTTTCCAATACCTGAGGCTCCCCCAGTTACGATGGCTACTTTGTTTTCAAGTTGTTTCATAAGTATTGCTTTCTTTATATTCCTAATTTAAGCAACTAATATTTAGGAATATATGATATTCATCACTGCGTTAGATGATTATGACTTTTCAAGGAAGAATGCTGAACAAGCTTACATTACTTTGATAAATCCCTATTCGTAATCTCTGATGAACCGTCATCCAGAATAATAGCCGACCCTCTTCCATATTCATTGCTATACACCTTGATCAAAACACCTACCGAAGAAAGGATCAAAGGACCAAAAATCAAACCCAACATGCCGAACATTTTTAATCCCAATAACACCCCAAATACAGTTATCAATGGCGGAACATTGCCTAGAGTCTTCAGGATGGTAAATCGGAGGATATTATCGATACTTCCAATTAGGATTAGACCATAAAGTAATATACCAATGCCATTTCCAGTCTGTCCAGAAGCCAGAGTAATGATGCCTAAAGGAATATAGATGGTCATGGTACCTAATACCGGTACAATGGATGCTACTCCTGTTAAGATGCCCATCAAAATGAAATTATCCACATCAAAGATCCAATACCCCAGCATAGCAACTACCCCTTGACATGCCCCTAGGATTGGAATACCGATCGCATTCGATCTCACCATGGAATCTACCTCATGCCAGATCTCATCCTTACTCCTTGGAGAAAAGGGAATAGCTTTAATGATATATTCTTCCATCTTGCGACCATGAACCTGCATGAAATACAGTACAAAGAAGGTCACCAATATATTAACACCAACCTCAGCCACGGAATTCAATATGCTGGGCACATATTTCGTGAACCGTTGCAACATCGCCAATAAAGCCTCATCAGACATGTCTATATCCTTTAGAAAAGGCTTGTCTGCCATGTATTCTTTCAACAGGTTGAACTGAGAAACGATCTGGTCCGTATTCCCTAAAAAAGAAGTGATCTGCGGAATCAGGTAATCTACGATCGCCCATATCGGCAAAACAATAAAAACAATGGATAAGAGAATGAACATAATGCTGGTCAGCGTTTTGTTGCCCCTCCGAACTTCCGTTAGGTAAAAAAAGTTCTTTCTAAATAAAATATATAAGGTGATGGCACCAAGAAATCCTGGCAAGTAGTAAAAAAGGTTCTTGAAAATAATGATACCGATCAGGATAATAATCAATATTAACATGATCTGGTTGATGGAATTGTTGTTGATTTGCTTGATTCTCATATTGCGCGATTTCCTAAGCAATTTAAGCAAATCTTAAGGAATTCTTGCCAAGAAGAATCTTTTGTATAAAAAAAGAGCTCCATCTCTAAAAGATGGAGCTCTTCTGTATAAGATAAAGCTTATGCGCCTAATTGAACGCGTTTGAAAGCTGTAACTGTTAATCCTTTAGCTACGGTATCTAAGAATTGAGCAATATTTTTAGAAGAATCTTTTACGAACTCTTGGTTCAATAAAGTAGAATCCTTGTAGAATTTGTTCAATTTACCTGCAGCGATTTTCTCAACCATTTCTTCTGGTTTACCTTCCGCACGGATTTGGTCTTTAGCGATCTCTAATTCACGCTCGATAGTTTTTGAATCTACACCATCTTTATCGATAGCAACTGGGTTCATAGCAGCGATTTGCATAGCTACGTCTTTTCCAGCTTCTTCAACACCATCAGCATCAGCAGAAAGTCCTACCAATACACCTAAACGGTAGTTACCGTGGATGTAAGCAACAACTTTCTCAGCATTTACAGCTTCGTATTTAGATACTTCGATTTTCTCTCCGATTTTACCAGTTTGGTCGATCAATAAATCAGCGATTTTAGTTCCACCGATTTCTAATGCTTTTAGGTCTTCCAATGAAGCAGGTGCGTTGTTTAATGCAACATCAGCAATTGATTCAGCGAAAGCGATGAAGTCAGCATTTTTAGCTACGAAGTCAGTCTCACAGTTTACTTCAACAACGATACCTGATTTACCATCAGCTGCTGCTTTAGCAATGATTACTCCTTCGTTAGAGTCACGGTCTTGACGGCTAGCTGCAACTTTAGCACCTTTTTTACGAAGGTAATCTACTGCTGCTTCGAAGTCTCCATTCGCTTCGATCAAAGCTTTTTTACAATCCATCATACCAGCGCCAGTTTGTTGACGCAATTTGTTTACATCTGATGCAGAAATTTGTACTGACATAGTATATTTTTTTTTAAAATTACGATTGAAGTGTTAACATTCCGTTCTTGAAAGAATAACAGTATGTTAATTTAAAAAAAACCGGACAGACAGGGGAGGTAAAAGGAAGCTCATCTTCCAGAAACCAACACTTGTCTATCCGGCTTATCTAATAGAATATATTATTCTACGTCTTTTGCTTTACGAGTGCGTTTTCCTGGAGTAGCTTCTGTAGCTTCACCATTGTCAACTGCTGCTTTTGATGCTGCAGCTTCTTTTTCCGCGTCCTCTTCTTTATCGCGCTTGCGCTCTTCTAAACCTTCTGTGATTGCTTTTCCGATTACACTAGCGATTAAGCTGATGGATTTTGTCGCATCATCATTCGCAGGAATTGGGAAGTCAATGTTCGTAGGGTCAGAGTTTGTATCAACCATTGCAAAAGTAGGGATGTTCAATTTCATCGCTTCAGCAACAGCAATATGCTCTTTCTTAACGTCGATGATGAACAAAGCTGCTGGCAAACGGTTCAAGTCTGCGATACCTCCTAAAAGGTTCTCTAACTTGATACGCTCACGTTGAATCATCAATTTCTCTTTTTTAGACAATACATCGTAAGTGCCATCTTTTTGCATCTTATCAATGTTTGACATTTTCTTGATTGATTTACGTACTGTCGCGAAGTTTGTAAGCATACCACCTAACCAACGTTCTGTTACGAAAGGCATGTTAACTGCTTTTGCTTGCTCAGCGATAATTTCTTTTGCTTGTTTCTTTGTTGCTACAAATAATACTTTACGACCTGATTTTACG
Source organism: Sphingobacterium tenebrionis (assembly GCF_037126265.1). Taxonomy (NCBI): domain Bacteria; kingdom Pseudomonadati; phylum Bacteroidota; class Sphingobacteriia; order Sphingobacteriales; family Sphingobacteriaceae; genus Sphingobacterium; species Sphingobacterium tenebrionis. The sequence goes on along the minus strand of NZ_JAYLLN010000041.1, from coordinate 13,823 downwards.
ATTTGTTTGATAGCTGATGCAGCCTCATCCAATTTCGTAAGAGTTTTGTTCAAGTCAATAATGTGGATACCGTTGCGTTCCATGAAAATGTACTTAGCCATTTTCGGATCCCACTTACGAGTAAGGTGACCAAAGTGAACACCTGCATCCAATAATTCTTGATATGTTGTTCTTGCCATTTTTTGATCCTCCTGATATTAACGTTTACTGAATTGGAATCTTCTACGTGCTTTACGACGTCCTGGTTTCTTACGCTCAACCATACGGTCATCACGTGTCATCAAACCTTTAGCGCGTAATGCAGGTTTTACTTCTGGGTTAAGCTCTACTAACGCTTTAGCAATTGCTAAACGTACAGCTTCTGCTTGACCTTTAACTCCACCACCTTGAACATTAACGTTGATGTCAAAATTTGCAAGAGACTCTGCTACCAATAAAGATTGGGTAACAATGTACTGCAATGGTAATGTTGGGAAATATACTTTGTAATCTTTACCGTTTACCGTGATATTCCCGTTGCCAGCTGTTAAGTAGATGCGGGCAACAGCAGTTTTTCTTCTTCCTGAAGTGTTAGTTGTTGACATAGTCGTTCTCCTTAAAATTTAACTGGTTTTGGATTCTGTGCCTCATGCTTGTGCTCAGTTCCAGCATAAACATAAAGATTCTTGAATAATTGACGTCCTAAACGATTCTTAGGTAACATCCCGCGTACCGCCTTTTCGATGATGCGCTCAGGGTGTTTTGCCATTAACTCTTTTGGAGAAACGAAACGTTGACCACCTGGGTAGCCTGTGTAGCGAACATATACTTTGTCGCCCAACTTGTTTCCAGTCAATCTAATTTTGTCTGCATTGATAACAATCACGTTATCTCCACAGTCTACGTGTGGGGTGAATGAAGGCTTGTGTTTTCCACGGATCACTTTCGCGATCTCGCTTGCCAAGCGCCCCAAAATCTCGCCTTCAGCGTCAACAACGATCCACTCTTTGTTAACGGTGTTCTTGTTAGCAGAGACAGTTTTGTAACTTAACGTATTCACTTGCTTTTATTTAATTAATTAATATTTTTCTAATCCTTCTGTAATCACTACAATAAGGTCTGCAAAGGTAAGATATTTGTTTTCAATTTCCAAAATAAATTCCTACCTTGTTTTTGGTAGTTTTGTCTTTTATAAGCTGAAACCCTTAATGGAATATAACTAATGGAGAAAATATTGTTGCGCAGGCTTTGGATGGTGAGTATCTTGTTGTTGCTAGGGACATTCGTGTTTGCTCAAGACTTGAAAGATAATAAAGAATACAAAGAAAAGCTTCAAGCCATTGAAGCTAAATTAAAGAGTGGCGATATCCCCGCTGCTTTGGCCGGAATTGAAGAGGTTCTTCAGAAATATCCCAAAGGTGCCGAGATGTTCTATGCCAAATCATTATTGTACGCCCAGGCTAGGAATTTTGATGTGGCCATTCCTGCTGCTCAACAGGCTGTGAACAACGATCCAGACAATCTTATCTATAGAAATCACTTATTGGAACTGTATAAAAGTAGTGGCGATCTGGATTCCGCTATCGGTCTAATAAATGAAGTTCTTGAAAAGAATGATAAATCCCCCGCAATCTTTCGCGAGAAAGTGATGTTGCTGCATGCGGCCAAACGATCAGATGAAGCATTGGATGTCATCGAAATCAGCAATGGTAAATTTGGAGAGTCTGATACCTTGGATGTTTTGAAGGCGGAGATCCTGATGGATATGGATAAGGATGCGGAAGCTGCAACAATCCTCAACAAATGGAGACAAAAGAAATCCCCAATTAGACAAGTTTATAGTGCACTGGGTTTTCTGAACCTTGAGAATAATAAACCAAATGAATCCGTTAAGATTCTGATGGAAGGTTTGGAAAATACGAAAGATGATCTGCTTTACTTTGATCTTGCCGACGCCTATGTAGATTTAAAAAAGGAAAAACTTGCCTATGACGCCCTCAAAACAGGTTTTCAATCAAGTTCCATCGGTTATTTTGATAAACATCGGGTGATGTACAATGTCATGTCCATCAACCAAAACCTCAATCTGGACCAAAAGCAAGAATTGGCCAATATCCTGGTGCTAAAGCATCCACGCGTAGCAGATACCCATATGTTCAAAGGGGATGTGTTATGGCAAAAGGGAGAGCTGGACCAGGCGAAATCCCTATACCTTACCGCGGTCTCCATGCAGCCGCAATTAATAGACGCCTGGCGAAAGTTGGTGGAATTGAACATTTCCTCGGGCGATACGGATCAGGCCATCCGAGATGGACAAGAAGGCCTTAAATTAAATCCAGGTAATGTCATGTTGACCTACTATATTGGTGTCGCTCATTTGGTGAAGAAGGATTTTGAGAATGCAAGAAAATATTTAGAAACGGCTTTGAACCAGAGCGAAAATGAAAACGCCTTCATACAGTCTACCATCTACACATCCCTAGGTGATCTTTACCACGAATTGAAAATGACCTCAGCCTCGGATGTCGCTTATGAGGAAGCAATCAAATTGGATTCTACCAACGTAGGAGCTATGAATAACTATGCTTATTACTTAGCACTCCGTAAATCCAACTTGGATGTTGCGGCTAAATATGCTGCCAAAGCCAATGACCTCAACCAAAAATCTGGAACTTTCCAGGATACCTATGCGTGGGTGTTGTTCCAGCAGGAAAAATTCAAGGAAGCCTTGTACTGGATAGAGCAGGCGGTTAAGAATTCCGAAGGATCTGCCGTTCTGTTCGAACACTATGGGGATATCCTCATGAAACTAGGCCGTAATAAGGAAGCAATAAAACAATGGGAAAAAGCGTTGACCATGAGCGACAATAGTTCCGTAGATAAAGAAAAAATAAAACAGAAGATTAGTGAGAAGAAATATATTGAATAAAATCAGCCTCCTTTTGGTATTGGCGGTGCTGATGAATGCCTGTGGAAGCAAGAAACAAACGGTAAAAACAGACCCTAACTTGCCAAAGGCAAGCAATAATGAAGAATTGCTCCGAAATTTTGAATTGAGCAATCTTGATTTCCACACCTTCAATGGTCGTGCAAAAGCAAAAGTCGTGATGGGTAAAGAAGATCAAAATGTGACCTTGAATATTCGGATCGATAGGGGTAAAGCCATATGGATTTCTGTTACGGCTTTATTAGGCATCGAGGCTGCCCGGGTGATGATCACGCCAGATAGTGTTAAGATCATGAATAAATTGCAAGGGGAGTATATTAAGAAACCATTCTCCTATATCTATAAATACACCAACCCAGGGATCTCCTACAAGATGTTGGAAGATATACTCGTGGGTAATATCTCGGTGGAGATGTTGCGGACCGATCAATTGCAGGTAGCAACTTCTACGGATGATATACAGATCATCGGTGTGAAAGAAGGATTGACTTTCCATTATGGGGTAAATGCGCAGAATAGACCATTTAATTTTAATTTAATGGAATTGGGGAAGACAAATAAACTGGAAGCCAATTATTCAGACTATGCCATGATCGGAGCCTACAATTTTCCGCAGCGTTTCACGTTAAATGTGGAGGGATCTGGTGCAAAGGTTTCAGCAGATATGGCTTATAATAGGGCTGAATTCAATATTGCGAACGAAATGCCCTTTAACGTACCATCAAAATATAAGGTTATCAATTAATTATAAACCTCATTTAATAAAGAAATTATAGTTTTTTTTGTTTTCGTATTGTGTATATCCTTATTTTTGGAAGTTTTAACAAAACGACAAGATAGAATTTAGCGGTTCATGGATTTTAAAAAGATTGTATTAAGCATATTTTCCCTGTTTTTTTTAATTAGCCTTTCCTACGGACAAAGTAGTGTGGAGTTGAAGAAACAGCGGGAAAGAATAGACAGAGAGATTGCCCAGCTACAGAAAGTATTGACAGCCAAAACTGCCGAAAAGTTACTTTCACAACGTGAAGTTGCCGCGCTAAGTAAACAATTGGACCTTCGCGAAAATAAAATCGGAACCATCAATAGCGAACTTCGGATCATCAACAATAATATTGCATCCAATAATAAGATCGTTGATAAACTGAAAGAAGAGCTCGAGAAAATGAGGCAGGATTATGAAAAGATGATCTTGTTCGCTTTCAGAAATAAGAACGGATACAATAAGATGATGTTCATATTCGCATCAAAAGATTTTAACCAAGCTTTTAAACGTATTAAGTACCTTCAACAATTTACCGATGCCCGGAAGATTAAAGTGTCAGAAATCGAAGGACATAAAAAGGAGATCGAGTTAAAGTTGGCGCAACTTCAGCGTGATAAACAGACTCAACAGAACCTATTAAAGGAACAACAAAAGGAAAGAGATATTATCGCGAAGGATAGGGCAGCCCATTCTTCGGAGTTGAACAAATTGGCAAGCGAAGAACGTGGTTTCCGCGGACAGCTGACCAAAAAGCAACAAGAAAGAAAACGTATTGATGCAGCCATGAAGGCAGCGATCGCCCGTGAGGTTGAAGCCGCTCGTAAATTGGAAGAGGAGCGTCGTAGAAGAGCCGCAGAAGCAGAAGCTAAGAAATCCGGTACAACGGTAGCAGAAGCCGAAAAGAAAATCGAAAAGAAAACAGGATCGTCAGTCTTGAACAATACGCCAGAAGCAGCTAAATTATCTGCTGGATTCTCTTCGAACAGAGGTAGACTTCCTTGGCCAGTTTCACAAGGTAATATTGTTCGTAATTATGGAAATGTAGTGGTAGAACGGAACGTTCATGACTTCTATGATTATATCCGTATCCGAACATCAGAAGGAGCTCCGGTTAAGGCCGTCTTTGAAGGAACCGTTATCCAGGTATTGAATATGGGTGGAACCGCGGTTGTCATCCAACATGGTGAGTATTTTACCGCATACTCCAACCTGAAATCAGCATCTGTTCGTAAAGGACAGAAGGTTTCTACAGGTACGGTAATCGGTTCCGCGGATTCAGATCCAGACGAAGGTTATTCCTTCATGGATTTGAGTATTTACAAGGGACAAACCCCTGTAAATCCGTCACAATGGATAGCAAGATAGTTACAGGGATTTTGTGATTTTATCGCTATATTTGTTAGATTTACATTAAGGAAGAATTAGTTAATTATTAAAAATATGTACACATCAGGATTATTATTTTTAGGTACAAACGAGATTATCATCATCGTGGTCGTAGTGTTATTGTTATTTGGGGGGAAGAAAATTCCTGAGTTGATGCGTGGATTGGGTCGTGGCGTGAAAGAATTCAAAGATGGCCAAAAGGAAAATCCAAACGCTAAAGATGAAGAATCAACAGAAAATAATACCAACAAAACACAAGCTTAATTGTGCTAGTTGACCACATGTAATAAAGGTTCTATAAAACAGAAATTGTTTTATAGAACCTTTTTGTTTTTAAACGAAGAACTAAAATTAAGTTTAACAGTACTTTACTGCGTATGAACAAAAAGATTAGTTTCCTAGTCACTTTAGGCCTAGGTGTTTTTCTAAATCTAGGCCAAGCCCAAGAAATAACCACAGAAGGATCTGCATTTTCGGATAATATTCAACAGGCATTTATAGTCCAAGTTGAAAAGGGAAAAGAGGAAATCATGCAACATTTGGATTCCATTAAATCCGTAAATGGACATGCCATCGAATTCAGTAATGAGGATATACTCATAGCACAACGGATTCAGCGCATCCAGAAAACAATCCCCTTGGAATACAATGAACGGGTTAAGGCTTATCTGGATAAATATATCTCCAGAAATTATAAGCCTTATATGGAGAAGCTATTGGGTTTAGGCCAATATTACTTCCCGATATATGATAAGATCTTTGAAGAGCAGGGGATACCTGAAGAGGTGAAGTATCTTTCCGTGGTGGAGTCTTCTTTGAATCCACATACCGTTTCTACTTCTGGGGCAGTTGGTCCTTGGCAGTTTATCTATGGAACAGCCAAGATCTATAACTTAGCCATGGATGGTAGTTATGATGAGCGGAAAGATGTTTATTCTTCTTCGTATGCTGTTACAACTTATCTAAAGGAAGCTTATGATGAATTTAACGATTGGTTGTTGGCATTAGCCTCCTATAATTGTGGTAGGGGCTGTGTAAGGCGTGCTATACAAAGGTCTGGACTCTCCAGTCCGAGCTATTGGGAATTATCTCCATTCTTACCTAAGGAAACCCAAAATTACATTCCTAAATATGTGGCCATGACTTATGTGCTGAACCATGCAGAGTTGTATGGTTTGCAACCACAGAAGACTAATCTGTTAGCGGATAATAAGGTGATGATGTTGAACAAATCCATCAGTTTGGATAAGCTTGCTGGGAGTTTGGGATTGTCTTTGGAGGTGTTGAAGGAGTTTAATCCTGCTTATAAGAAAGGAACAGTGTATGCTTCTAATGAAAAACCAAGAAGATTGGTTTTACCTTATCAGGCAAACTTTTCTGATTCTTTGATATATGCTGCATTGAATAACCAGATTGTAGTTCCGGAAATAAAACAGGAATATGCGGTTGATGCTAAGTTCTCAAAAAATATTGCTGCTGCTAAGAAGTCGAGTGTTAAGACAAAACCGAATACGGTATTAAGTTATGTTACTCATACGGTTAGGAAAGGGGATACGTTGTCGGATATTGCACAGAAGTATCGCGGGGCAACGGTAAGTAGGTTGAAGTCGGATAATAACCTTAGAGGCTCTAATTTAAGGATTGGCCAGAAGCTGAAGGTTTATAAAGGAAATAGTTAAATTTAAGGGGATTTTTCGCGTCATTGCGAGGAACGAAGCAATCTTTCGATTAGATCAAAGATTGCTTCGTCGTACCTCCTCGCAATGACGAATGTACCTCCTCGCAATGACGAATGTACCTCCTCCCAATTACCTAAGAATTACGACAAATATGCCGCATCCTCCGTATTATCATATTCCTCCAATTGAACTTCCACATGCTCCTTAAGAATAGTAGAAAGTTTCAATCCATAATAATCACTAAAAACAGGGAACTGATGATGACTGCGGTCAATTAAAACAGCAGTACGCATTCTTTTCAACGGAACATTAATAAACACTCCCAAGCCATACGCCAAAGTCCTACCACTATTCAAAACATCATCAATAAGAATAACCACCTTATTTTTCGCAGTTTCCAAAGGAACATCCGTAGTCGACTCCAAAGAACGTTTGGTCTTCTGTATATTCACCTTGATCAACTCAATGGATTTATCCGGAGCAATCTCCAACAATAGCTTCTGAAGACGCTGAGCAAAAACATACCCACGATCAGCAATACCCACTAAAACAATGGCAGGTTCATCAAAGTTGTCTTCGATGATCTGATAAGCGATACGTTTAGACTTCTGAAGGATTTGATCTTTGTTTAATATAAGTGTTTTCTTAGACGACATGCTACCTTTTTTGTTCAGCGGTAAATTTAATAAAACTTTATAAAAATCCCCATGATCTCAAATGGAATGTTGTTATTTTGGATAATGTACCTTCTAGGTCGTATATTGGGGGACCAGAAATAAATTTGTAAAGGATGTTTTATGGTTAGCTTCGCAGTAAAACCATACTGAAAGGATACTGAAAGTATGTAAAATGTATGCTTTACATACTTTCTTGTTGGTTTAACCCTGCTTTAACCCTACTTAAACCACGATTCTTACCCTAAATCAAACATATTTTGAAAGCTTTACATAAGAGCCATCGCCGGAAAATGGATAATAAAGGATAAGATTAAGGCGGGAAGATTGCTTCGTCGTGCCTCCTCGCAATGACGGGGCTGTCGTACCTCCTCGCAATGACGGAGATAGAATGAAATTATCTATTAGCTATATAAAAAAATAAAGTCCGAAAGTAAACACCTTCGGACTTTATTTTTTAAATATTATATATTAAAAATGGAACTAATTCAAATTTCCTTTTTCGTTGTTATTAGCATCAGCAGTCATCATTCTAGCGTTATCCAATTTCGGACGACCACCGTTGTAATAATAGCGTTTCCAATAAGCTTCATTTAGATTACTCACCATTACGCCTTTCGAAGAAGAGGCATGCGCGAATTTATCGTCTCCTAAATAAACACCTACATGCGTTATATTTCTACTTCTGATTTTGAAGAATACCAAGTCTCCTGCCTGTAATTCATTCTTACGGATAGGCGTTACATTATCGTATTGATTACGGCTGTTGTAGCCAATGGTCGTGTTGAATACATTTTCATACACCGCCAAAGAGAATTTAGAACAATCGATACCTCTTTTGGAATCACCTCCAAGACGGTAAGGAGTGCCTAACCACTCGTAAACAAATTGATAAAGTTTGGTATTTGTCGTCGCGTTTACCGCAACACCCATGATTTGGGAGAAGTATTCTTTTGCTAGATTATCCGGGTCTGAGGATCTTTGGTTAGTTTGAGCCTGCGAGAATAGACATAAGCCTATGAAGAGCATCACTGCCACTAGTTTCTTTGTTTTCATTAAATCGCTTTTATATACAACCTTTTAGCTCCTCGAATCGTCCAAAATTTATGACATTTTTCAAACGAGCTGAAGCAAATGTAAGACATACTGTATAGAATTCAAAACATTTTTTGATTCTTTTAACAAAGTTTTAACATATTTAACACTTCTTCTTTGTGGATAACTTTTGACAAAATCAAATTTATTTAGGCAGGTTTGAATAAAATCATCTCTCAATTGTTTAAACCAGTATTTTAAAAATATTTTAACAAATCCTCTTGTATGTAATAATATTTATAATATATTTGAAAAAACAAACAATAAATTGATGTATAACAGCACTATTATTATTACAATTATTATTACCACCGGGAGAAATCTAGCGGAGGAATGATTCTATTGTATAGTAATTAGTACAGATATAAGAAGCCTTCCTCATCCAGGAAGGCTTTTTTTTGTTGTGTATCAATGCTAAACAGTAAAAATAAACCCAAAAAAATGAAAGTTTTAAAATTTGGCGGAACATCCGTAGGTTCCGTAGAAAGTATTCAAGCCGTACTTCAGATCGTAAAGAAATCTTATGATGCTGGCGAAAAGCCTTTAGTTGTATTATCGGCCATGTCAGGAATCACTAATCTATTGACCAAGATGGCTGAAGATGCGGCAGAAGGGAAACCTTTTCAAGACGATCTTAAACTGATGGAAGACCGTCATTTTGAAGTCGTCAAAAAATTGATCGCTGTAAAATACCAAAACCCGGTCCTCACCAAACTTAAGCTCTTGATCAATGATCTGGAAGATCTTCTCCAGGGTATTGCTGTATTAAAAGAGTTGAGTGATCAAAGTAAGGACCTCATTGTTTCCTTTGGCGAACGTTGTAGCAATTTTTTGGTGGCCAAGATCATGGAGCAGGAAATACCGGTTTCCACTTATATCAATGCTTCCCATTACATAAAAACAGATGATAATTTTGGAAATGCACATTTGAATGAAGCCCTGAGCCATCAGCTTATCCAGGCTTTAGCATTAACCCACACTGATAAATTGTTGTTTGTAACCGGTTTTATTGGTTCCAACGACAAAGGCAGGATCACTACTTTAGGTCGTGGTGGTTCAGACTATACCGCTGCTATTTTCGGATCGGTGTTGAACGCTACAGCCATCGAAATCTGGACCGATGTTAATGGTATGCTAACAGCAGACCCTAGAATTGTAAAAAAGGCCTTCTCCTTACCGATTCTCTCTTATACAGAGGCTATGGAGCTTTCTTATTTTGGGGCAAAGGTAATCTATCCACCTACCATGGTGCCTGCCTTTATGAAAAAGATACCCATCGTTATCCGAAATACTTTCCAACCGGAATTTCCAGGCACGGTCATTCAGTTTGAAAGTGGAAAGTCCAATTTTCCTATAAAGGGAATTTCCTCTATTGCTGATGTATCCGTGATCAATCTAACCGGGAGTGGTATGGTAGGGAAATCCGGATTCAGTGGGCGTTTATTTACACTGTTGGCCAGAGAACAGATCAATGTCATTCTCATTACCCAATCATCGAGCGAACACAGTATTACCTTTGCTGTCCATCCCAATGATGCAAGAAAGGCCGTTAACCTGATCAAAAACGAATTTGAACTGGAATTAATGGCGAATAAATTGAGTGTCCCGGTACTGGAAGATGGACTTTCCATCCTCGCTATTGTAGGGGAAAACATGAAACGTACGCCTGGCATGTCCGGCCGGCTTTTTCATGCTTTAGGTAGGAACGGGATCAATGTGCGGGCAATAGCCCAGGGTTCTTCCGAATTCAACATCTCGGTAATTATCAATAATGAAGACCTATCCAAGGCTTTAAATGCAGTACATGATGCTTTTTTTGCTGAATTGAAAAAGACCTTGCATGTGTTCAATATTGGAACGGGAAACATTGGTTCCACGCTCTTTAAACAGCTACATGAACAACATGATTTTTTATTGGATCAAAATGATATTGAAATCAAAGTGGTCGGCATTTCCAATTCCAGGAAAATGGGCTTTAACCCGGAAGGGTTTGATTTGGGAAATTGGCAGGAAGAATTGGAAAACCAGGGGGAGGTCGCTGACTTGGGCACATTTATCGGCCAAATGAAAGCCCTTAATTTACCGAACTGCGTTTTTATTGATAATACAGCCAGTAAATTGCCTTCCACTTATTATGAGGAGATCTTCAGATCTAATATTTCCGTTGTTACCTGTAATAAGATTGCAAATTCAGGCGATTATGCCCAATATAGACTATTACATGATACCGCGAGAAAACATGGTGTAGATTTCTTTTACGAAACCAATGTTGGCGCAGGATTACCGATAGTACGGGTATTGAAAGATCTCATGATGAGTGGCGACCGCATCATCAAGATTGAAGCGATCCTGTCGGGCACCATTTCCTATATTTTCAATAATTTTAAAGGGGATGCTTCTTTTTATGAGGTGGTGAAAAAAGCTCAGGAACTGGGCTATACCGAACCGGATCCAAGAGATGACCTGGGTGGAATAGATTTTATGCGGAAAATGCTCATCCTTGCAAGGGATGCAGGTCATGCGATAGAATCGGAATCCGTAAAACTAGGCAATATCCTGCCGGAAAGTTGCCTTCAGGCCAGTTCTGTTGATGAGTTTTATGCGGAGCTATTAAAGGCGGATGAATTTTTCAATAAAATGAAATCGGAAGCTGCCAAGCAGAATAAAGTGATTCGCTATATTGGAACATTGGAAAATGGTGAAGTAGCCATCAATCTGCAGATGTTGGATGATAAACATCCATTTTATGCGCTTTCTGGATCTGATAATATTATTTCCTTCACTACAGAACGATATAAGGATAGACCTCTTGTCGTTAAAGGGCCTGGGGCAGGAGCGGAAGTAACAGCAGCAGGCGTTTTTGCTGATCTGGTGAATGTTGGTGCTTAATCATTGAAAATTAAAAAGAAAAAAATGTCTCAATTAATAAAAAAAGAAGTTCGCGTTTTTGCACCGGCAACAGTAGCCAATATGATCTGCGGTTATGATATCTTGGGTTTTGCGGTAGATAGTCCTGGAGATGAAGTATTCATGAAAAGAACGGAAAACCCAGGGGTGGTCATCCGATCAATTGAAGGAGATGATGGGCGATTGCCTTTAGATCCGGATAAGAATACGGTTTCGGCCTGCGTAAAAATGTATTTAGCACATCTTGGTCTTGAGAAAGAAGTGGGTGTGGAGATCGACCTGATCAAGCATATGCCAATCGGGAGTGGCTTAGGTTCAAGCTCAGCAAGTACGGTGGCTGGATTATTTGCCATCAATACCTTAATGGGGAACCCATTGAGCAAAGAAGAATTGATGCCTTTCTGTATAGAAGGCGAGCGTTTGGCTTGTGGCCATGGGCATGCCGATAATGTAGCGCCAGCATTAATGGGGGGCATTACCCTTATACGCGGTGGGGAGGGATTGGATATCATCAAATTGCCTGTGCCGCAAGAATTGGTGGCGGGAATCGTATTTCCACAGGTCGATGTGCCTACTCGGGATGCCAGGCAACTGATCAAAGAAAAAGTGGCGTTGAAAGATGCCGTAATCCAATGGGGAAATATAGCAGGATTGGTTTCCGGTATTTTTATGTCAGATTATGACTTGATTGCCCGGTCCATGCAGGATGTACTGATCGAACCAACCCGGGCCATTCTGATTCCAGAATTCTATGAAATGAAACGCATCGCGGAGGAAGCAGGGGTTTTGAGTTTCGGTATCTCCGGTTCTGGACCTTCCGTTGTGGCCATTTCCAAAGGCCATGAGGCTGCCCAGAAGGCGGTGGATGCTATTCAGCAACATTTGAATGAACAAGGTATTGAGTGCCTTCAATTTGTTTCCAAAGTGAATGTGGAAGGCCCTAAAGTATTATCCCAATCCTAATTTTATTGAACATGAAATATTACAGTACAAACAATAGCGATTTAAGGGTATCTTTTCAGGATGCTGTTTTCCATTCCTTACCTCAGGATAAAGGCTTATATATGCCAGAAAACATCCCGCAACTGGATCCCTATTTTATCCGAAATATCCAACAATATTCTTTTCAGGAGATCGCTTTTACGATTGCGAAAGCCGTAATAGGTACGGATATTCCAGAGAACGACCTAAAGCGTATCGTGTATGATGCAATAGATTTTGATGCTCCTGTTAAATTCTTGAGCCCTGAAGCTGCGGTTTTGGAATTATTCCATGGACCATCCTTTGCTTTCAAGGATTTTGGCGCCAGGTTCATGAGTCGGATCATGGGCTATTTCTCCAAAGATGGCGATCAATTATTGGATGTGTTGGTGGCAACTTCGGGTGATACGGGTGGCGCGGTTGCATTGGGGTTCTTGGGGGTGGAAGGTACGCGTGTTACGATCCTATATCCGAAAGGGAAGGTTTCTAAGGTGCAGGAAGATCAGTTGACCAAAAACGGAAACAATATTAGGGCTTTGGAGGTGAATGGCAGCTTTGACGATTGCCAGGCTTTAGTAAAACAGGCTTTCAATGATCCTTTATTGAATAAAGAACTGCGGTTGACATCTGCCAATTCCATAAACATTGCTCGATTGTTACCTCAGACGTTCTATTATTTTTGGGCCTATGCACAGTTGCGGGCACAGGGAATGAAGGAGGTGGTGTTTGCGGTGCCAAGTGGCAATTTTGGGAATATTGGGGCTGGGTTGTTGGCTTATAAGATGGGCTTGCCGGTTCATCATTTTGTGGCAGGAACGAATGTCAATGATACGGTTCCACGTTTTTTGGAGACGGGTGAGTATGATCCGAGATCTTCTAAACAGACCATTTCGAATGCCATGGATGTAGGGAATCCGAGCAATTGGGTTAGGATTTTGGATATGTTTGGGGAGGATAGGGAATCTTTGAAAGAATTGTTGAGTTCCTACGCTTTTGATGATGAGGAAACAAAGGCTGGCATGCAGGAATTGTATGAGGAGTTTAAGTATGTTGCCTGTCCGCATACTGCAATTGCGTATCTAGCGGCTAAGGCTTATCGGAAAGTTCATCCGGGAGAATATGCTTCGGTATTTTTATCTACTGCGCATCCTTGTAAGTTTCCTGAGGCGATTGCGGAGGAGATATATAAGGATGTGAAATTTCCTAAAGGTGCAGAGGATTGGGCAGGAAAGGAAAAACAGGTAACGGAATTGGATGTTAATTATGAGGATTTTCGGAGTTATTTGTTACACTTGCCCCGTCATCGTAAGTTTGTAGAAAAGTTATAGGAATTAAAGAGACAGAATATAATTTTGTATTTCATTTAGGATACAGCGAGAGAGGGAGTAAGATTTTTAATCGTCATTGGT
>NZ_JAYLLN010000040.1:0-33828 GCF_037126265.1 Sphingobacterium tenebrionis | reverse complement strand
CCAATGACGATTAAAAATCTTACTCCCTCTCTCGCTGTATCCTAAATGAAATACAAAATTATATTCTGTTTCTTTAATTCCTATAACTTCCCTACAAACTTACGATGACGCGGTTTTAACTTCTCCTCAATCTCGAAAACTACGACTGCGCTCATACAAATTCACAGTTCTCGAAATTCAGGTTTTTTAAATCTTCTTTTGGAATAAGTACACTAAAAACACCCTCATCATTAAAACCATTTTCACCAACCTGTAAGAGTACTAGTTTATCTGAAAATGTAATTTCCTCAATCTCTTCTTCTTGTAATTGGCAGTTGGTATAAATTCCAAATATCTTTGATCTTTCAGCACCTGCAAAATAATTCCACTCTAATTCTTCCTCATCATCGAATTCATCTTCTTCATCTATTTCCTCTTCATCATCAAATTCATCTTCATCCAATTCTTCCTCATCCAAATCTTCCTCATCCAATTCTTCCTCATCATCTAATTCATCTTCATCTAATTCATCTTCATCTAATTCATCTTTATCCAATTCTTCCTCATCGTCTAAATCTTCTTCAAAGTCGTCGTCATCATCCTCAAAGTCGTCATCATCATAATCATCCTCTTCTTCACCATAACGCTCTTCAAACGTTTCTGTATCAGCAAAAATTTGGTCTATTAATACCCCAGAGAAAAAATCTTCCTCGTGTTCCTTGGTTACTCTGATCAATTCTTCGTTAGGAATATCGGCATAGATCACTTTACCTATGTCATTCCTTATATCAGCAAAGAAAATAAGTTGTCCTTTTTTTGGTAAAAGTCCTGTTTTGTCGAAAGGGGAGAATGCGGCCAAATCCAATTGTGCTGCAAATCGAAGTCCTTCCGGATATTCTATTCCAATAGGTAAATCAACCACTGGCCCTCCATAACGAGATTGTCCTAAGGCGATATCAATATCCGTTTGTTTTACATTCTTGTCTGACATCCAATTCTGACGTCCCATAGAGGCAGGATAATATTCTCTATCGTCTGCCGTAAAACTAATGATGTCAAATTTTTGCGTTCTTTTATCCATAACAATACTTTCTTAGCCTTTTACACTCAAATTTAACCATTTAGGCTCTTAAAAAGATACGTATAAAATATTTGTTGATAGCTTAATATTTTATTTACAAACCCAATAAAAAATCAAATTCATTTTCAAAGGACACCGATAAAACTGCCATATAGATTTCTTATTTTTTTAAAAGATTTTCTAAAATCAATGAGTGAAGCAATGTTTCTTTCCACGTCATTGCGAGGTCTTTCCGCTTCATTGCGAGGTCTTTCCGCGTCATTGCGAGGAACGAAGCAATCTTTAGCCATGTAATACTGAGCGAAGTCGAAGTATCTACTTTTGGTACACGTACAGATCCTTCGACGCTGTTCAGGATGACAAAGGAGGAAAGATTGCTTCGTCGTACCTCCTCGCAATGTCGGGGGAATTTTCAATGACAGTTTTTTAACGCTAAAAAACTACCTTTGTATTATGAAAAGCAATCCCCAACATTCAAAAAACACAAATCCTCAACAATCCAAGAATAAAGATTCTTATCATTCCAAGAATTCCAATCCTCAACAATCCAAGAATAAAAATTCTCAAACCAAGGGGCCAAAGAAAAGACCTAACGATCCGAACAAGAAATTTCTTCAGCATGTTCAAGATCAGGCACAGAAAATGGCGGAAGTACTGGGGAAGAAAAATGGCGAACAGTTTATCAAAGATGCTTTGAAGGATTACCCTCATCTTTTACCATTTGAACTGGAAAAATTCACCAAACAAAAATAAGCTCTAATATATGGAAATGCGCAAAATGAGGTTGAATATTTTATTTAGTTTGCTTTGCATCGTCTTCTTTATTACTTCCTGCAATCAAGAACGCAGTAAAATCCAAACTGAAAAAGATTTTATTTCCATCGTTGATCGAGATACTTCCCGATTGCATTTAGTGCTTTACAAAGACCGTTTCCATGGCAAGATTATCAATACCAAACCAGGCGGATATATTGTCAAAGGTGAAATCAATGGAAAAATAGTTGGAGATACATTGGAAGGGGATAACCTATATACCCCTTTTAAATGGGCTAATCAGAAAAGAGCACCCATAGTACTACTCAAAAAAGGGGAAAACTATCTGCTCGGGAATGGCATTGTGAGTATTCATCTCGGTATACCCCATTTTATGCCAGGTTCCATTAATTTCGATAATCCTAAGCATACTTATTTACCTGTCCAAAAATAGGCTATTCCAAAACCTGTCCTAACTAATTTAAATACCAGACCCAATTAATTCGGTGAAATATTCGAAAAGGTGGTCAATAATTTCGGAAGGATAATCTTGAACCAGATGGTGAAGCTTTCCGGTTCCCTTTGCATCCACTGCAATAATTCCATCAAGGAAATCCACTGATAATCGGCTACCTCCAAGGGATTTATAACAGGATCTACATCCGAATAGCCCACCAGCACCGTATCCAACTCATGTTCTATCAGGTTATTCTCCACATACTCCTTATATTGAAATTTATAGACTTCAAACAACGGACACGCTAAGCCCATCTCTGCCATCAGTCGTTCCTTGGCAGCCTGCATGGTAGTTTCATCCAACTGTTGATGGGAACAGCAGGTATTCGTCCATAGCAAAGCGCCATGGTATTTATTGGCGGCACGACGTTGGATCAATATTTTCCCTTCCTTATTGAATATGAACACGGAAAACGCGCGATGCAATAAACCCAATTGATGGGCTTCCATCTTTTCCATGAGTCCCAATTCTTCATCTTGCTCATTGACCAAAACAACCAAATCCCTATTTTTTATCTCTTGATTTTTTCTCATGGCTAAATTTTTCAAAAAAGAATACATTCCAGATGATCAGCACATACCCATAAACAGCATCCTCAATGGGGATGGTGCCAATTCGAATATTCATAAATTCATTGCTGTTATAATTGACAATGGGCGATTCCAATCCCGTTCCCGTCAGCACGCCATTTACTGGCAAAAATCCCAACATTAATAGCCCATATATAAAAGACACCTTTCCTATAGACTCCATTTTAAGTCCAAAGTTTAGGATCAGTATGCTTAAAAGGGTAACCAGCGCGGTAACAAAGGTATATTGTAATTCATGGAACCGTAGAGCGATAACTGATGTCACAATGACCGTCAGCCATACAATAATGTTGTTGAAGGCATCCATCCATTCCAGATTGAAGAATTTGTTCAAGCAGAAATAGGTAAAGACACAACTGAAGGGTATGCAGAAGAAAAACAGGATCTCTTCCAAAGGTAATCCGGCTAAGGAAATGCCTAATAAATAGGTTTCATTGAACCACCAAATGCCTATCTTGGTAAACCAAGCATCCCATATGATGAAGGGAATAGCCACCAAGGTTGCTGCTTTCAGAAAATCCATAAAATACCTGTCGAATCGGATCCGCTTATCAAATGAGAAGATAAAACAGATGCTGATCGTCAAAATATTTATCAAGAGGTAGGTGAATTGGATCATCTTTTAGTGGCATTAAAATACATTTTAAAATATTTTATGGGCACCCAGAGAAAGCCAAAACATTCCCCTGGAAATTTACCGACATGTTTATGATGTTGTTTATGAGCTCTTCGTATGCCTAATAAATAGGGGTTCTTGGTATTTCGTAATAAGGAGATCCGTTGGTGAATAAAAATATCATGGACAAAAAAATAAGCCATGCCATATAAAGTAATCCCTATACCAATCCACAACAGGTACCAAGTTTCCGGCTCCATGCCTTTGTAGATCAGAAAAATGGCAGGTATGGCAAAAATGATGAAGAACAGATCGTTGCGTTCAAAGGCACCATCATGACTATGATCATGATGGTCTTTATGTAAACTCCAAAGGAAGCCATGCATCACATATTTATGGGTCAACCAGGTGATGGGCTCCATGAGGAGGAAAGTGATCAATAAGATAAGATATCCCATATTTTCTTAATTTTTTAAATCCCTTGCTTTTCTAAAAATATCCTGAGCGATTTATCCTTGATGTTGTTTTTATGCTGCTTTACATATTCCAGATCCTTGGTCAAACTGGATTTATAACCCAGAAATGAAGGGGAGTTGTATTGGATAGCATAACGCAATAAACGTATTTCCACCGATTTAGGTTCTTTTTCAGCCGCTTCATCCAAGAGCTTCCTGCCTTTCTTGAAACTGCTCAATTTTGCCATTGGATTGAAAGCATGCTTGGCCCATATACAATGGTAATACCCTGCATAGGCCTTCTCCAAATTAGTTTTGTTGGTTTTTTCCAACTGCTGCAGCATGATGGAGCAAACATCCTTATCACTAGCGGCCTTGATCAGATTGGAGCTATAATTTTCGGTAGAAAATACCAGCCCTATACTGCAGATCAAGATGGATATCATACTAAGTGTTTTCATAAACGTTTACAATTCATAGGGTCTTAAAATCGTGCGATCTGAAAGTTCATGTAACTGGACATCAGCAGATAGAATTTCTGCGTATTCGGAATCCGTACTCTTTTCTGCATGATCTCCTTCGCTGCTGTGTTTTTAATCTTTTGAAATAGACTTTGGTAATATGTATAGGCTAAATAAACACCAAATTTGGATGAGATGGGCAATTGTTGAATACCAACAAAAGCTTCCTGAAAATCTTTTTCAATATCCTTTTCAATGGACTTTTTGATTTCGCAATTGAATTGTCGTAGGTTGATTTCCGGAAAATAGCTTCGTCCTAAGGTTTCAAAATCAGCTTTCAGATCGCGAAGAAAATTGACCTTCTGAAAAGCACTCCCCAACTTCATGGCGTATGGTTTTAAACGTTCGAATTGCGTGTGATCACCTTCCACGAAAACATGCAGGCACATCAGGCCGACCACCTCTGCAGAACCCAGGATATATTCCTGATATCGATCAAGATCATATTCCACTTTTTTAAGATCCATACGCATACTGTGAAGAAATTGATGGATCAACTGATAGTCAATTCGATACTGTCGAACCGTGTCCTGAAACGACTGCAGGATGGGATTCAGCGAAATTCCTTTTTCCAAGGCTTCAAAGGTGTTCTTTTCAAACTCGTTCAAAAGAAGTTCCTGGTCGAATCCATGGAAGCTATCGACGATCTCATCAGCTAACCTTACATAACCGTAGATCGCATAAATTGCTGGTCTCAAGTGCCTATCAATAGCTTTAATCCCCAGTGAAAATGAAGTGCTATATTTTTGGGTGGTTTCTTGACTTATTTTATAAGCCAATTCATCATATAATTTCTTCATAGCTTATGTTTTTGAATACATCATAATCTTTATATCTCATTTGCGACAATCTTTCCGGAGATCAGCGAAGGTGGAACTCCAGGCCCTGGAACCGTTAATTGACCGGTATAATGCAGGTTCTTTATCTTTTTATTTCTGATACTAGGCTTTAGGATCGCAGTCTGCGATAAGGTGTTGGCCAATCCATAGGCATTTCCACCATATGCATGGTAATCTTTCTTAAAATCTGCCACGCAATAGCTCCTTTTATATAAAATTCGTTCCTTAATTTCGGGGCATTCAAAATGTTTCTGAATGCGGGAAAGCATGATATCCAAGTACTTCTCCCGGGCTTCTTCAGTATCCTCAAGACCTGTGGCCAAAGGCATCAACAGAAATAAATTCTCAGCACCTGAAGGAGCTACATGCGGATCCGTTTTAGACGGACAGCACACATAGAATAAAGGGTTTTTCGGCCAGGATTTTTCCTTATATATTTCGTCGAGATGTTCATCCAGCCCAGCGTCAAAAAATAGAGTATGATGCTTCATGGAAGGTATCTTTCCTTTGATTCCCAGATAAACGATCAAACTGGAAGGTGCGAAGGTTTTCTTTTCCCAATAAGATGATGAATAATTCCTGAATTTTTCAGGAAGCAGGGATTCCATATGCTGATAATCACAGGAAGCAATGATTTCATCGGCGGTATGCGTTTCATTTTGAATCTTGAAAGAGGCAATGCGCACATTTTTAGACTGATCGGCTATCAGCTTAAGGTCTTTAACAGCAGCATGGTAATGGATTTTTACGCCTAAATCTTCCGCAATTTTTACCATGGCTTTGATCAGTTCAAAGAACCCACCCTGTGGGTACCAAGTCCCCAGTTCATAGCCCCCATAATTCATTAAGCTGTACATGGCAGGGATTTTAGCTGGTGAGGCTCCTAAAAATATCACCGGAAATTCCATGATAGATCTTAGCAATGGTGATTTAAAATAAGATCCTACGTAAGACCTGAAATTTCGGAAAAGATGAAGCTTTAAGGCGGAGGAAAGGAGGGAGGGTTTCGTAAATTCTAGGATAGAGTGGCAGGGTTTGTCAATAAATTGCTGCATGCCCACCTCATATTTAAATTTTGCAGCACGCATGAAATCATCATATTTCTTTCCTGCTCCAGGTTCTTCTGATTCGAATAAAGCTCTTATCTCCTTGGCATCCTTTGGTATGGATACTCTTTTATCTTTACTAATGAATTCAAACTGTGGATTTAATGGGTCAAGCGTATAAAAATCAGCTGAGCGGAATCCAAAATCTTGAAAGAAATTTTCGATGATATCGGGCATCCAATACCAACTGGGCCCCATGTCAAAAGTAAAACCTTCTTCGGTCTTGAATTGACGAGCACGTCCTCCAGGGCTTCCATTTTTTTCTAGAATATGCACTTCATGTCCTGCTTTTGCTGCATAACATGCGGCCGATAGACCGGAAATACCCGCGCCAATTATGATTACTTTTTTTCTTTTGCTTCGATTCATTGGTATAATATTATATCAATATCAAAAGCAAATATAGAAATTTAGTGTATAAAAGTATATAAATACACTAAATAAAGAGTTTTAAAAGTATAATTATACCCTTATATCGCTTGATATTAATATAATTATAAACCAAAAAAAATATAAAAGGTTTTATTTTGTACTAATTTTTTCTATCCCAATATCCAATAAATGATCAGAAGAAGGATGCATTTCGTAGATGGGTTCATGGAAGAGATCCAATTTAGTTAATAAATGAATCAGTTGATTTTTTTCAATGTTCGTGAGGTTGCCAGAAACTATTTTAGTAGCCGTACGTATTTTATCCATTTGGGCATCCAAAGCTTGTTCCCCTTTTAGAGTAAGGTGAATTAGTTTAGCACGTTTATCTTCTTGGGATGCTACTTGGTTTATCCAACCCATCTTTATTAATCTATTGATGGTCTGAATCCCTCCTGGTTTTTCTTGTTTATTTAATTTTATAAGCTCCATTTTGGTCATGGAGCCATGTGCTTTTAGATTAATCAGAAATATGAATTCATCTTGGGTAGAAAAATCAGATCCTTCAATAGCTGCTTTTGAATAGGATTTTGCATACCTTCCCATGTGAATGAGTAGGGTGCAGATCACACTTTCTGCTGAACGGCCAAGTTCCTTGCCTTGCCAGGTTGGATCTTCCCAATCCTGGTTTTTACGGGTTAACCAATCGATATAACCTTGTAGGTTCTTTTCCTGATTTGTTTCCTGTTGGCTTGCTTCATAAGCAGCTGCAGAATCCAACAGTTCATGTAAAAAATGATAATTCATACCTAAATAATTAGTGTAAAATTATACTAAATTATATAAGTTTCGAAATTTTTATCTATTAATCGTTAAAATGATATAGGAATACCACATCGCCAACATATACCGGCTTGTTATTTCCTTTAACATTTAATTTGGCGGTAATGGTCGCTTTTACTGTTCCCCTTAAATTACTTATGGATTTTACGGTTGCTTCCAATTGGACTTCATCATTGACCAATACTGGAGCTCCAAATCGTAGATTCTCAATACCGTAATTGATCTCCATTTTTACATTTCTGACATCAGCAATCTGTTTCCAAAGGTAGGGGATCAGGGAAAGCGTAAGGTATCCATGGGCAATCGTTGATTTGAAAGGACCTTCATTTTTAGCCTTTTCTTCATCCACATGGATCCATTGATGGTCTAACGTAGCATCCGCAAATTTATTGATCTGTGCTTGATCGATCTGGTGCCATTGTGAAACGCCTAACACCTTTCCTTCATGTGATTTGTACTCTTCGTAATTGTTAATAATGATCATGTTTCTTATAAGTATGCTGTAAATATAGAATAAAGACAGCATAATTTAAGTTTTGTTTCCTAAAGCACGAAGGAATTTACAGATATAATTTAACCCCAATTTGAAATTGTTGCCTATTTAAATTTCCAATTGGATGATTTATAATGTATTCAGAGGGCTTGATTTTTCCCTGTTCAATCTGATAGTCAGCTTTAACCGCGAAAATATATTGTTTGAACAAGCTCCGGGATTGCCATTCGGCTCCTAATTTAGCGCCTAAAAGGTTGGTTTTGTAATAGGTATAATCCCAAAAAACGACTTGTTGAATATAATGGTTCATACTATTCGCAGCATATTTCAGATCATCTGAAATAGAAGTGCGGTAAAAAGGATTGATTTGAAAACGGAGCAGTTCTGCATTTCCTGTCTTTATATTGGCTCCAAATGTTCCTTGAATTTTTAAATTAGCATTGGATACATCAATGGATTGCGCATTATCCTGCCGATGGACCTGAAAATACGAAAGATCTAAGCCATAAAGGAAATTGATAGGCTTAGGGGATTGTTGTTCTGCCAAATAGTTCAAGCTGGAATTTAAGACATTCACCGAATAATTTGATTTTGACAAGTCAGCCGATAGGTCTCTTATGAAATCATAACCCCTGATATAATCTGCCTTCAGATTCAGGTATTGATTTAAGCTAGGCGTGGTTTTGAATAAAGTAGCCGATCCGAAATATTGATCTTCATGGTAGATTCCACGAACATGATAAACCTTATTAGTGCTCTTTTGGTCTGTAGTGAATTCCTGTTTGTTCTTTTTTAAAGAAGATAGGATATCCAGTGAGGTGTTGGTGCTAAGTGGCTGGTGCAAACTGACTTCCAGTCCCCATAAATCAGTGTACTTACGATTGTTCAAACTGTCTTTAATGGCATTATTTCCATATCCAAGACTGAGGTAATGAATTCGGTCAGGATATTGGAGACTTTGGGAATAGTTCTTATTCTTATAGGATATGGCCTGTGATTCCCTACCATTGCCGATTATAGCTGCTAAGGCAACACTAGAATTCTTCACATTTACCTGTAATCCTGGTCTATATTGAATACCAAATACTTTATTATCAAATCTGGGATCCACAGAACCTGTGGTCCAAAGATATTGGTAATTGATTTGCATAAATGGTCTTAATATTTTCCCTAATTGATACGAAAGCGTGAAATTACTTCTATATAATTGGCTCTCATAATTCCCTGCTTTTGAAGCATAATAACTGTATGGATTCCAAGGTTCCATATCATTTCTTTGACCAAATGATAAGCTATCCGTCAATTTTTTGTTGAACAAAAAATCACCAGATATTTGAAATTTACCGAGTTCATTTGATCCAATAGCATAGAAATTGATGTTTCTTTGGGAATAGGCTTCTTGGGCCAAACGGAGATCTCCGGATGTTCCTTGGTAATTCAGTTCCACTTCCCCAAAGTTTTTGGGGTAACTCAAATGGTGCTGCAAGAAATGATCTTTAATCAGCTTACCGATGATTTCTGATTGGTATATAGAATCCCTTTCATCCTGCGCATAAAGGCAGGATGGAAGGGTGAGTAAACTCCAAATGATAACTAGATATAAACGCATTAATCAATAAATGAACTTGCTGTTTTACTTGGGTCCGCTTTGGTCAAAACGCCAAAATCTTTAGAGGAATTGTTGGTGTCCTGTAAGATTCGACGTCCATTTACCGTCTGTTTTGTTCTTCTGACCACCGATTGGCTGGAATAAGGTCCAGAAAGCGTGGCTGCCGAACCTGCATCCAAGGAAATATGCAACCTTCTTGGTGTTTTATCCTTTTCCAATACTGATGAAATTTCTACGGCATCCATTAAGATATCGGTTGGTATTTGTGGGTATCTTGTCGTTTCAGTCGTTACGGTCTTCGTAGTTGGTTCTGGATATTTTGGGAAATTATTGGGATCAACTGCAGAGCTGGCTTTAAATAATGCGTAGGAGTCTTTTCCCTGTGGGTTCAGCACCATATCCCTCATTCCCGTAGCGAAGATAGTTTCTACATCCATAACGCTAGGATTATCGATATCAGAAGCGAATTTTGTGCGTCCAGGCTGGATCTTTTGCTCATAAGGATATAAATACACTTCAAAATCTGCTTTACTTAAATCAACTGTTAAAGTCGGATCCTCAATTTCCTGCACTTTATCGCTGTTCAAGGTATACGGTTTGGTATGATCAATAGCTGTTTCGGCAATGATAATACTATTCCCAGGCTGTACAGGATATTTTTTTCCAGATCCATCGGATGGAATCATAAACATGGCCTTTGCATAAACATAATCCTCGTTGGCATTATTGCTTACATTCATGCCTAAGGATTTACTCCAGTCAAACTGCAGGTTTGGTAACAGGAATTCAGCTGTATTATTATTCGTTTTGCCATAAACGATGGTAAAAACCAAACTGTCTGCATATAATACCTGATCTGAATTGTTATAGATTTCAACAAATAGATCTCGTGTTACTGCACCTTTACTGGTATTTGAACCTGCATAATATATTTGTTTAAATACCCAATTCCCAACAGGCGTACTGGATATCAACCTGATATTGCTGGAATAATTTGTTGTGAAGTTAAGGTTGTCTGCACTGTAGTTCAAATGTAGGTCTTGGCTTGTCACCTGTCCACTTAAGGAGGATACTTCCTCTGCATCTAATTCTAGAGAAACATTTAAGGAATAGGTGCCAGGGCTAAGGGAATTAAAATTCACCAATCCATCTGCATTCGCTTTGGCGGTATACTTTTCATTATTGGTTTTGTTGATAATCTCTACATTCGCTTTTTCAAATGGAATTTTGTAATTGAAAAGGGTCTGGTCTACTTCCAATTGAAGGCTGATACTTACAGGTTGAATGGTGTCGATGTCTTTTTTACAGCTTTGTAGGAAAGCCAAAGCTAAAAAAAATAGGGTAATTAGTCTGTATTTCATATGATTAAAATTTAAATGATATTCCACCCGTAATACTTAGTGGAGAATTGTATTTATTGACAGTAAATATTTCGCTATTTGAAGAAGAATATTCGATATGTTCCGGTTGAATATTCAATACATTATAGGCAGTAACTGCAATCCTGAACTTCTTTTTAATTTCTTTGGCTACTGAGAGATTTAGACACCCATAAATAAAGGGTTGGTTGGAATTGTTTAAGGTCACATCTCGAACCGGGATTTGATCCAAATCTTCTGGGAAAGGGAGGAGGTTCATATCAGATCCAAAATAACCAACAGCCTGTTGTATTTTCGTACCATATTTGCTCTTGGTCATATTATACCAGAAGAGATCGAAGTTGGCCATAATGACAAATCCAAGTTTGGGTATATGGGTTGTACTTCCAAATTTACTGAGCATATTCAGTTTTTTATTATTGGATTTTGGCGGATAGGCTAAATACCAGATACTTTCACTATTGATCTTTATCGGTTGAATGAGATTAACAACATCAAAACTCTTATTGTTTTCTTCCGATACAATGAAGGAGGTACTCATATTAAAGGAGCTTTCGATTGCCTTGATCTTATTGATGTTGAGCATCCAATCCACACCGTAGGAATTTGAATTTAAATGGTTCCCCATTTTGTATCCTCCATAATTGTAGTAATCGATCGTCTTACCTGTACTTTGGTAGGTTATTTCCCGCAAGCTCTCGTCAAATTGATAGGTATATTCCGGAACAGTTATTTTTCTATAGGATTGTACGGTATGGAATCCATCTTTATTACTTTTGAAAAAGGCATTTAAAGTAGTGCTGAAGGTTTTCGTCTGATATCGAGCTCCAACTTCAAATTGACTGGATTTTGATGGTTTCAGATGACTGTTGTCTGCCAAAAATTTCTCTGTATAAACTAGATATAATGCATCTTCACTGTTGTAGGCAAGAATAAGTGGGATATCCAGAAAAGTCGGTGGGGGATAGCGATGTACCATGGTCGGACTCTTGGTGGAGATACCAAAAGCTGCATTGAAATTCAAGTTGGAATTCCAGCGTAAGGTAGTACTCAACCGAGGTTGCAATGACCAGGAACCATTTTGCTGATCTAATCTTAATCCTAAATTTGATATTAATTTCCGATTGCCCAAGGACAGATTAAAACTGTCGGAAAAGAAAAAACCGTAATTGATCAACGGATCTAAATATTGAAAGGAGTAGGGTCGGGCATTCTGGCCGTTTTGATTTATCCACCGAGGCTTATCTGGATCGGCTATAATACCTTGTCCGCCATTGTTGGAATAATTCCCAGAAAACCCATAGGAAATAAAATGTAGTATTTCTCCAGTTTCAATTTTTGAAGATAGATTTAAATTAACAGAGCCAGTTATCGGTTTTCCGAGAATCTCCTCTTCTGCAATATATCTTCCTGAAAGCACAACACCTTCATAAATTCCGGTAGTATCTTTATAAGCATAACCTCTGGGTAATTGGTTCAGCAACCACTGCTTATAACTGTGCTGGGAACCTTTGGAGTAAGAGATACTAAAATTTGCCTGATCGACAAATTTATCTTCGAAATCAATGTTCAGTCGGTTACTTATCCGAAAATTCGTGTTTTTTGTCAAGGAAGTCTGCTGATCGGCATCATCAGGATCGAATTTCATTTCGTCATTTCGAAAACCATAATCGATACTTAGGGTATTTTTGATGTTCTTAACAGGTGATACGGTCCACATGAGGGAAGTATTCCAACGATCAAACTGTTTTATTCTGTCTTTTGGATCTGGATTACTAATGGCGTAGTTTATACCCAGGTTCAAAGCGCCTAATCTCTTTTTTAGATCAAACCCTTTTGAAACACTGAAATTGCTTGAACCGCCATTAATATTAGTCACGAAAGAGTAGGGTGTTTTCGCGGCTTTTCGATCTATTAATATGGCACCATCTGTTAATTCGCCATATTTTGCGGAAGCAACGCCTTGAATGATTTCCACCTTTTCAATGGTTTCCACTGGAATTTCCCTTAGATCAATTCCTGTAAATGGTACATCACCACCAGGAGTCCCATTAGCTCCACCTAAAGCTGCACTACTCATTCCCCATTGTGAAAACGCCCTCGCCTGCATATTGGCGTCATTCGAAAGATAGATCCCATCCATAATGATCGGAACACCTAAGGAGTTATTTAAATCGTATGCTCCACCTTGAATACCTCTTAGAGTAATGGTCTGCGGAGCATCAATGGTTGGGGCAGTCGTTGCTTTTCCTGGAATGGTGTTGAGAATATCCATTAAGCTAAATGCCTGGATCTTTTCTATCGCTTCTTCATCAAAAACAATGGAACTATTGGAGTTTAAGGTCGATTCGTATAAGGGACGGACATTGATCTCTTCCAAAGTATAGCTCAATCCTTCCATGGTAATAAACACAGGCTTTGCTAAGTCTTGTTTTTTGATTAGCAAAAGGCGGGTCCTCATACCAACAGCACTAACTCGGATATGAAGATCCTGGGGTTTAGCCGGTAATTTTATGGAAAACCGACCCTCATTATCTGTTGATATAGTAGATTTTAATTCTTCAAAATGGACACTGGCAAAAACTATGGGCTCTTTATCTTGGTTGATTACGCGACCTTGTAAGGAAGGTTGTTGGGCAAGAGCAGTTTGATGCAGGCAAATTAGAAGAATGGTAATATAAAAATAGTACACTGCCTTCATTGTTTAGAACAATTCTAATTTGAGGCAAATGTACTACACTTTTTTTATTATTTAAATTTATTCTAAATAATTTATTGATTTATTTCTGTTTCCGAATGCAAGGCACATTTCCACTCTCCATCTTCTTTGATCCATGCCGAACTGCAGGCTGCTTTTGATCGCGTAGTTTCTGCTTTTACAACATGTTCGATTTCAACGGTATAGCCAATGATTCCGTAGTCATCTGAAAGCATCTGAACTTTTTCATCCTTAATACCCACTATTTTCATCTCCATTTCCTTAGCTTGCTCAAATCCCTCCTGAAATGCCTTTTCATCCACTTCACGAACCCCATTTTTAGCAGTTAATATGCATGGGAAATGGGTTAAGTTGGTGACGGTTTTGAAATCATGCGCCGCCATGGCCGCCCAATATTGTTTTTCTAACTCTAAGATCTCGTTTTTCATAGCTACTGTGTTTTTATCAATGTATGTTTATCCGTATAAAAACAACAGCTCAGAAACGAATTAGTTTGAAATATTAACTGTTGGGATCAGCAACGATTTTGACCTGTTGATTTTTAAGTTTGATCTTCAACCAATCCGATAACCGCTTAAGTTCTGCATCAGCTACATTTTTTTTGGAAGAATGCAGCAACACTACTTCGGCATAACTGCTATCTGGATTGATAAATACCAATTGTTTCCCTATGGAAAATGGACTTATTTCGGGAAATAGGGTAGTAATTTCCTGGATCAGTTCTTTATCATTGAATGTATAGGTAGACAGTTCGTTCCTTAAATTCTGTATAGTAATGTCTTTTTCTGAGACATGTTGTGATTGTTTGCTGATCTCGGCCAGGATATCCCTTTTAAGATCTGTGCTATCTTGACGGATCAACAATTCGGTATTTGTCAGATTATAATTTTCTAATCGATCATTCAAGTCTTTTAGTTCTGCCGCATTGAATCGCTTGGATAATAAGGCCAATTCTATTTTTTTCACTCTTGAATTAAATTGGGTTCTCTCAAAGATGATGGTATGCCCTTTGGATGTAAATTCCTTCTCTATGAATTGGGATACGTTCTGTGCAAATTTACGTTCCTGTAATAGACTGTAGGCCAAGTAAAAACTAGGTACCAACATAATAACTAGAAGAACCGAAATAATGCGGGTGATCCGCTTTTCCCTTGCTTGATCAACAAACTTTACCTTTGGGTACTTCAATAATTTGACGATCAAGAAAGTAGATATACAGATGAAAAAACAGTTGATGGTATACAGGTAGATGGCTCCAGAGAAATAAGCTAGGTTTCCAATTGCCAATCCATATCCTGCGGTACATAAGGGAGGCATTAAGGCAGTTGCAATAGCCACACCAGGGATTGGATTTCCCTTTTCCTTTCGGGTAATGGCAATACCACCAACAAGCCCTCCAAAAAAGGCGATCAGTACATCGTAAATATTGGGTGCAGTACGGGCCAGAAGTTCAGATTGTGCCTCTTTGAATGGGCTCAATAAAAAATAAAGAAAGGATACAAAAAGGCTGACCAAAGTGGCTACCCCCAGATTCTTAGCTGATTTTTTAAGCAGATCAAAATCATAGGTTCCCAAGGAAAATCCGGCTCCGACAATAGGACCCATCAAGGGTGAAATAAGCATGGCACCAATTATCACGGCCGTTGAATTCACATTTAAACCAACTGAGGCAATAACAATCGCACAGGCCAATACCCATAAATTGGCTCCTTTAAAAGAAATATTGGCCTTGACATCCTCCATGACCTTCTCACGGGATTCCTCACCAAAATGTAGGTTGAAGGTTCTTAATATTTTAATCATTGATTCCTATTTGTGCCGAAAATTAATAAAATAAATATTAATAGGGTTTAAATAGTTAAATCTATTCCAAATAATAAGATATGCAGCTACAAAGGACAATTTCCTATTGTTTGGTCCAGACCAAACGATCTAAATCATATCCTGCATCGTGAGCAAGTTTCAGGAATTTTTGTTTGACTTGACCCGGCATGGTCTTATTACGGGATAAAAACCAGATGTAATCTTTGCTTTCTCCAAAGATCAAGGCATTTTCATAATCAGGATCCATGGCTACGACATTATAGCCACTATAGAATGGCCCAAAAAAGGATACTTTCAACGCACCTCTTGTTTTTTCGCCAATGAATTTAGCTTTACCCTCTGATTCCTTCCATTCGTTTTTAACTGTGTCAAAACCTCTATTCAAGACTTTCACGCTGCCATCCTCATTCAAGGTGTATTCCGCTGTTACTTGATCCATATCCTTCTCATGTTTGAAATCAAATCGTGCGATCTCATACCATTTTCCAGCATAGGATTTAATGTTGAAATTATCCACTACCTGGACACCAGCAGGTACTTTTACCGACTTGCAGGCCTGAAAAATAAATGGGCCAACCAATAATGCCGTCCCAACTGCAATTTTTAAATATTTTGAATACTTCATATCATCTTTTTTTATTAGGTAAACAATATTGCTAATCCTTCTAATCATTAAGATTTAGCTTTTAAATAGAATAAGCCTAACATTTTTGTTAGGCTTATTCCTTTAGATTAATTTTTATCTACGCTTAAAAATCTATGATAGATCTAAATAAGCATAAACGAATAATTAATCTTTATCCAGATCACTCAACCAAGTTTGTACCTCTTCACGAGTTTTTCCGGTTTTCTTTTGAAGCTTTCCGTAAAGCTCATCTTCTTTTCCTTCAACATACAACAAATCATCATCAGTCCAATCTGCATACTGTTGTTTAATTTTGCCTTTTAAGACATTCCATCTTCCTTTTAAATCTAATGAGTCCATATTATATAGTTTAATTAATGTGTTACACGTTTGTTGTGCGTTCTATTAATACAACAACGTAAACATATTTTGGTTTTAATAAATTTTAATTTTACGATTTCAAACAATGTCTTTCCAATTTAGGTTCATTACGTATGAGCTTATTGGAATTTCGGAAGGAAGGGATTTATTGTATACCTGGAAGATTTTATATTGATCCTTGGTTGCCCGTCGACCAGGCGCTCATCACGCATGGACATGCCGATCATGCAAGGGCCGGTATGAAACGATATTTATGCCATCACTTCACAGTTCCCATTCTAAAAATCCGTTTAGGGGATAACATACAAGTACAGGGAATTACCTATCAAGAGCGAATTACCATTAATGGGGTGGAAGTATCCTTTCATCCTGCAGGCCATATCATCGGTTCAGCGCAAATCAGAATGCAATATAAAGGCAGGGTGGCCGTCGTTTCTGGCGATTATAAATTACAGAACGATGGAATTTCTACGCCTTTTGAATTGGTTCCGTGCCATGAATTCGTGACGGAAAGTACCTTTAGTTTACCCATATATAATTGGGATTCCGTAGACGAACAAAACAAAGGTCTGCAGAATTGGGTTCAGCAGAATCAGCAAATGGGAAAAACCAGTGTTTTCGTGGGGTACTCGTTGGGAAAGGCGCAACGGATATTAAAAGCGGTCGGCCAGCTTGGGCCGATTTATGTACATCGATCCATTGCTCGTTTGAATCAGGCATTTGAGGAATTGGATATTCCATTACCTCCATATCATATCTTGGATTTTGAAGAGGGGATCAAACATGTAAACCAACAGATTGTAATTGTGCCGCCCTCTCTGGTAGGAACCAATATCATTCGGAAAATACCCAATATGGCCTACGGCATCTGTTCGGGATGGATGGCGGTAAGAGGGGCGAGAAGATGGCGAAGTGCTGATGCCGGTTTTGCTATATCCGATCATGCGGATTGGAACGATTTGATTGAGGTAGTCAAAGGAACCGGTGCAGAACAGGTCTATGTCACCCATGGCCAGACGGCCATTTTTACGAAATATATCAATGAATTAGGGATTGAAGCATCGGAAATAACCACTGCTTTTGGAAAAGATGAAGATGAAACTATAGCCTCATGAAAGAATTCGCTGTCTTGATCAATCAATTGGATAGTACCAATAAAACCAACCAAAAATTGGAAGCGATATCGCTGTTCCTAAAAACAGCAGAAAATGCGGATAAATTATGGTTATTGAATCTTTTTGCTGGGAAAAGACCAAGAAGGATAGTAGGAACTAAATTGCTTCGGGAATGTTTGATCTATAAAACAGGCATATCGGATTGGCTTTTCCAGGAATCATATGCTTCAGTGGGAGATTTAGCAGAAACCATTTCCCTCTTATTGCCACAACCTACGACCTATTTAGATTTTTCGTTGAGTGAATGGATGGAAAAAATCCAAGAGCTGTCTGGGAAATCCGATGAAGAGAAAAAGGAATTTGTACTTTGGGCTTGGGACGGCTTACCACATTTGGAAAGGTTTATTTTCAATAAACTATTGGGCGGAAGCTTTAGAATCGGGGTTTCATCCAAAGGGATGATCAATGCGATTGCGAAAGAATATAATCTTGATGCCAACGCCGTAGCCCATAGTATCATGGGGAAATGGGATTTTGAAGAATTGGATTTCGATACCTTGATTCAAGGAGGCTATTCGGACAGCAACCTCTCCAAACCATATCCATTTTGTCTGGCCTACGCTTTGGAGAATTTGGAATCGACCATACTCCAACCTGAAGAATGGTTTGCTGAATATAAATGGGATGGGATCCGTGGACAGATTATTAAGAGAAAAGGAGAAGTATTCATTTGGTCGCGCGGAGAGGAATTAGTAACAGACCAGTTTCCTGAGATTGTGGAAGAGGTATTAAAGTGGGAGGACGATTTTGTGTTGGATGGAGAAATAATTGCATTTGCAGAAGAGCAGGTCCTCAATTTCACTTTTTTGCAGAAAAGACTGAAAAGGAAAAAGTTAACGGAAAAGTTTATTAAAGAGATTCCAGTCAGCATGTATCTCTATGATATTCTGGAATATAAGGATGTTGATTATAGGCAATTTCCAATGGTTGAGAGACGTAAATTACTAAGGAATTTATATGAAAAGCAAAAAGATTCTGTTTTTATGTTATCACCGCTGTTAGAATTTTCAAGTCTAGAAATATTGGGCAACTTAAGGGAAGCGTCGAGGGAAATGAACAGTGAGGGACTGATGTTGAAGGCAAAGAACTCCATCTACCATACCGGCAGGAAAAAAGGGGATTGGTGGAAATGGAAAGTTGATCCACTCACGATAGATGCTGTATTGATCTATGCCCAAAAAGGAGCAGGAAGAAGGAGTGGCTATTATACCGATTATACGTTTGCGGTCCGGGATGGAGACAATCTGGTAAGTATTGCCAAAGCCTATTCTGGATTAACGGACATGGAAATCCAGGAAGTTAGCCGCTTTGTGAACAAGCATGCAATTGAAAAATTCGGTCCGGTACGTACTGTTAAACCAGAATTGGTTTTTGAAATTGCCTTTGAAGGAATTGGTTGGAGTTCTAGGCATAAATCTGGTGTAGCCTTACGCTTTCCTCGGATACTAAGATGGCGGAAAGATAAAACAGTAACTGATATTGATGAATTGGAAGAAGTAAAAAAAATGATTAAATAATTTAAAATAATATACTATGAGTAATCCTAAAAACAATCCAAAAGTAAATGAAGAGCCTGAAAATGTAGATCCAAATGTGCCACCAAAGCAAGAGTATTTGGATCAATTACAACAGGATGCCATCAATGCAACTATTGATTTTGATCCTACAGAAGGTGAAAAAATCATTAGACAAGGTTTGCAGGCATGGCCAAATCTTATTGATGCTGAATTGCAAAGATTCAAACAGCAATTTCAGAAAAAATAAAGTATTAAAAGCGAAAAGATTTTCGCTTTTAATTTTTACTAAGCATTTAAAACTGTAATTTTAAACCAGAAATCATGATGTGGTTTCTATAACCATATAATCCGGACAAATTCAAATTTAATATACTGTTAATATTAGTTGGCTAAATTTGGATTCATTTACTTATTAAAAGCATTCGATCAACATGACCATACAAAATCAAGTATATATTGATTTGAGGAAAGGCAGTATTCAGGCCTTTCAGGTTGTATTTGATGCTTATTCTGCTAATATTTATAACCTATCTTTCCATATTCTGAAAAATAAGGAACAAGCGGAAGAGGTCGTCCAAGAAACTTTTTTGAAGGTCTGGATGCATCGGGAAGAGTTGGATGATGCCAAGGATTTATGGCCATATATCTATGTGATCGCTAAGAGAATCTGTTATAACCAATTGAGATCCATGAAATATGATCTGTTAGCCCAGCAGGAATTGATAAAAAATATGGCTGTTTTGGCTGAGGATTCTGCTCATCAACTTTCCGAAATCAATAAAATTCTTCAAGAATCTGTGAATCAATTACCTGAACGCCAAAAACAGGTATGGATCATGAGTAGAGAAGAAGGCAAATCGCATAAAGAAATTGCAGATGAATTAGGTATTTCCCCAAATACGGTTAAGAATACGATTGTCCAAACCTTAAAAACCCTTCGTCACACCTTTAAGAAGGCGGATTATCTGTATTTTTTTATTTTTTTGTTTTTCTTATAGTCCTATCCGCTCCTTCGTGTGTACATAGTATAGTTAA
The DNA here is from genome assembly GCF_037126265.1 of Sphingobacterium tenebrionis. NCBI lineage: Bacteria > Pseudomonadati > Bacteroidota > Sphingobacteriia > Sphingobacteriales > Sphingobacteriaceae > Sphingobacterium > Sphingobacterium tenebrionis. Next base: position 13,402 of record NZ_JAYLLN010000040.1, on the reverse strand, counting down.
TACTTAAATTGTGCATAAGAATCGTTTCGAAGAATTAAATCAAAAATTTTTAAATAATATTATTTCCGAGGAGGAACTTCAGGAATATCTTCAGCTATTGGAAGAACATGAAGATCTATTCTACCAATCCTTGGATAGCGTTCAACCTATTGACAAGCATCATGAATTTGATCAACAGCAGGTTTATAAAAATTTGTTGAATCAAGTTGAACTACAATCTTCCCCTAAAACCAAGCGTCTAAACTATAAATGGATTTCCATAGCTGCTACTTTATTGATTGCATCAGGTATAGGCTTTTATCTATACAGCCTTAAAGATAAATCCTTAACTCATAAAGATATAAATGTATTAGCTAATGTTGAAAGTAAGGAGGTCTCTAACCCTTTACATGAAAGTGCGGCTATATTATTGGCTGATGGGACCGAAGTAGCATTGGAGGATGTATCAGAAAAAGGAATGGAGCATGATGGGGTGGAGCTTTCCAAAACAGCAGATGATATGATCAAAGTATCGTTCAGCAAGAGTTTAGCACAAGCCAACAAAGCCTTTCACGAATTCAGAACAGCAAAAGGTACCAGCTATAATCTTCAACTTCCTGATGGCTCCAAAGTTTTCCTAAACTCAGGTTCAGTTTTTAAAATAAGTGCTGAATTTAACGAAGAAAACAGGAACAGTGAGCTTTCCGGAGAGGCCTTCTTTGAAGTGGCCCATAATCCTGAAAAACCTTTTTTGGTGAAGACGAAAGATTATCAAGTTAAAGTATTAGGAACCCAATTCAATGTGAAAAGTTATCCTACCGCCAAACAATCAAAAACCAGTCTTTTAAAAGGGAGTGTACAAGTGAATTCATCGAAGGCAGCGTTGATGTTAAAACCTGGCGAACAAGCAAATGGACAAGCTGGAAATGGGATGAAAAAAGTGAGAGCAAACTTTCGCGAAGTCCTTGCCTGGCGCGATGGGTATTTTAGGTTTCAGAATGCCAGTGTAAGAGAAATCATGAACGACATTATTAATTGGTACGACATCAAAGAGGTTGTTTATGAATTTAACAGTGAGGAACATTTTACAGGTTCTATTGTGCGCAGCCGCAGTTTACACGATGTGCTTCATGGAATGGAAAAGATATCGAACCTAAAATTTGAAATTAGAGAAAGGAGGGTGTTCGTAAGAAAGTAGTTGTGAAAGAGAAAGATACGGAAGGGCGGCCACCCTCCCGTGTTTTGCATGGATAAAATCCTTATTAGCAGTAAATTATTTACCCAATACTAATCAAATGTATTATTTTTTTACTAGAAATCCCTATTCGACAAAAATAGGACTAAACAAACTTTTGTTAATTATGAAACTGGTTTCGTTGTTGTTACTTGGAACCATGCTACATGTGAGTGCTTCGACCTTCGGACAGAAGATCAGCATCCGTGCCAAGCAAGCAACCTTACAGGACATTTTACAGGATATTCAAAATCAAACGAATTACGATTTTCTTTATAGCAATAACCAAGTCAGCATCCTGAAAAGGATGGACGTTTTTGTGGAAAATAAAGATGTAAAGGAGGTCTTAAAGAAGGTGTTGACACCAAATGGACTGGTATTTTTCGTGGAAAACAACATGGTACTTATTAAATCACGTACCGAGTTGAGCAATAATCCAGAATCGATTCAACGAGTTATCGAAGGCTATGTCAAGGATGAACAGGGCCAACCCATTACTGGGGCATCGGTATCTTTATTGAACAGCAACCTGGCAACAGCCACCGATGATAAGGGTTATTTCCGATTAAGCAGTCCAACTGCATCTGCAACTGTGGTTATCACTGCGATGGGTTATGAAAGCCAGACCATCGAAGTTTCCGGAACTTCGGCCATCAATATTGTGTTAAAGGAATCCGTTAGTGGTTTAGATGAGGTCGTTGTAGTTGGTTATGGTATCCAAAAGAAAGCAAACTTAACAGGAGCAGTCTCTCAGATCAATGCCGAGGATATTGCCCTACGTCCTGAAGCTAATATTGCAACTACCCTACAAGGTTTAATGCCTGGTTTGAACATACAGATGAATAATGGTGATCCATCTACGACACCTGACATCAATGTTCGTGGATTTAACTCCATCAATGGTGGAAATCCATTGGTTTTAATCGATGGAATTGAAGGGAATATCACCCGCGTAAATCCGAACGATATCGAGAGTGTTACGGTTCTTAAAGATGCCTCTTCTGCCTCTATTTATGGAGCTCGTGGCGCATTTGGGGTTATTTTGATCACTACCAAAACCGGAAAGGCAGGAACAACTTCTGTGACCTATACCAATAACTTTGGATGGACTTCACCAACTGCACGAACAGATTATATTTCCGATCCCTATGTTTATGGAAAGACGGTAGATGCTGCCCTATTTGGCTACAACGGTTCTTCCTATACCAATTACAATGAAATGGATTGGGAGACGATCAAAATGGTGGCGAATGGAGAAATTGAACCTTTCCATGAACTACAGGCCGATGGATCCTATAAATTCTTCCATAAATCCAATTGGTGGGATCACATGTTCAAAAAACAGCAGGCCTCTAGCTTCCATAATATTGCCATTTCTGGCGGTACAGAAAAACTGAAAGGCTATCTTTCTGGTCGGATTTTCGAACGAGAAAGCATCAATAACATAAATAACGATGCCAATATGGATCGCCAGAACCTAAAGGCGAACTTAGTATTTACGCCAAACTCTTGGTTGGAAATCTCCAATAATATCCAATTCATCAATGAAAAGGACAAGGACTATGGTGGGTATTCCAATGGTTTTGGAGGTTTATGGAGCACGACTACTTGGTATAACCTAATGGCTTTTTATCCGATCATGGTGGATGGTGTTCCGACCGATATTGGTACAGGTACTGGTGGACAAGGGGGGAATGCCGGACTACATTCTGGTAAGACCTGGCGATTGTTCAATAATGAGGAGTTTACCAATACCTTTCGAGTGGTTGCTAAACCTTTGGAAGGCCTACAGATCAACTTCGATTATAGCAATAGGATTGAAAACACAGCGCGTAGTTTCCGCTTAAATCCATTTAATTATTTAGCTGGAAACAGATTGGATTTCCGTACGGTAGGATTGAATCGATTAACGGAATATAGATGGAAAGACAAGTACAACGCACTCAACTTATTTGCCACCTATAATAAGACTTTTGCGGAAAAACATAACCTGAAATTGTTGGCTGGTTTTAATCAGGAGCAATTCGACCGTGACCGTGTGGCCACTACAGCTGATGATCTGTTGATCGAAGACTTATCCAACTTATCCTTAGCAACCGTGATGAACAATATTTCTGGTTCGGCTACAAATTGGGCTATACAAGGATATTTTGGCCGTTTGAACTATGATTTCGATAATAAATATTTACTGGAAGTCAATGCGCGATATGATGGTTCCTCCCGTTTTCCTTCGGATAGTCGTTGGGGATTATTTCCTTCGGTATCTGTAGGTTGGCAAGTGGACAGGGAGTCGTTCTGGGAGCCTGTTCGACCTTATGTATCCTCCTTAAAATTCAGAAGTTCTTATGGTATGTTAGGAAACCAAACGGTTGATGTAAATACCTTCAAAGAATTGATGAATGTAGGAACTTCGGAATGGTTAAACAACGGCGAACGCTTGATTTTTGCTTCTGTACCAGGGCCATTACCTAACGTGGTGACTTGGGAGACAACAAAGAGCTTTAACATTGGAGCCGACTTAGGTTTCCTGAACAATAAATTATTGCTGAACTTGGATTGGTACCGGAAAAATGTGGAAGGCATGTATCTTCCAGGAGAACCATTACCGGCAGTTTTTGGAGCCAATGAGCCTAAGGAAAATTATGCTTCCTTGCGCAATGATGGTTATGAAATAGCTGTTACTTATCAAGATAAATTTGATTTAGCAGGAAGTCCATTGCAGTTTAATGTGACCGCCAATGTAAGTAATTTCAAAGGCATCATAACCCGATACAATAACCCGAATGGTTTATTGAGCTCTTACAATGAGGGTGAGCGTTTGGGTGATATCTGGGGTTACCGTATTGCTGGTCAATTCCAAACGGATGAAGAAGCATTAGCTTACCAAAATTCATTTACAAACCCAGGAAACAGCCTGTCGCAAGTTTATAATGATATCCTGAATGTAATGCAGAATAGCGAATGGAATCATTTACGTGCTGGGGATATCAAATACCTTGACCTTAATGGTGATGGAAAAATCAATAAAGGTCAGAATACACTTGCTGACCATGGTGATTTGGAACGCATCGGGAATTCCATGCCTAAATTTCCATTTGGATTGAATTTAGGTATGCGCTGGAAAAGTATCGATATGGGAGTAGCCTTAGCAGGAGTAGGCAGTCAGGACTGGTATCCAACCGGAGACCTGTACTGGGGACCTTATCAACGTCCATACCTTTCCTTTATCCGTAAGGATCTGGTAGATAATGCTTGGCGCCCTGATAAAACCGAGAACACCTATCCACAGATCTATCGTGGTTATTCATCCCTGCAGTCTGGCCGATCATTATATGAATTGAACGATTATTATTTAACGAATGTTGGTTTTTTAAGGGTTAAAAACCTGAGTTTGGGATATACTTTCCCACAAGCTTGGACTCAAAAAGCAAAAGTGGACAAATTTAGGGTCTTCTTTAGCGGTGAAAACTTATTTACCTGGAGTTTCGGCGGTTTGACCAAATACTTGGATCCAGAGCAAGCAGGTTCTACGGTGGATTATTCTTCGCCGGCAACGGCAGATGACCGTGGTGATCTTCGTTCCTATCCGATGGGAAAAACGGTTTCTTTTGGTGTCATGTTAACCCTTTAAGCTGAAAACATCATGAAAAAAATGACGATAAAATATTATATATATGCTGCTGCAAGTGTTTTCTTGCTGGGATCCTGTAATAAGGATTTCCTTGAGCGGCCATCTGAGGATCAGGTAGAAGCCCCATATTTCTTCAATACGCCCAAAGACCTGGAAGTGGCGACCAATGATTTTTATACCATGTTGGCAACGACATCCGTTTATGCGGAAGATGCCAATTCGGACAACTTAATGCCTTTGAACCCTGCTGATAAAATAAAAGGGAATAGGATCGTTCCGGTTGCCAGTGGGAGTGGTGGTTGGTCCTGGGGGAATCTTCGTAAGATAAATTATTTTTTGGAGAACTTTCATAAAGTAGCCGATGAGGATGCCAAAGCTAGGTATGCTGGGATTGCCCGCTTTTTTAGAGCCTACTTTTATTACGACAAAGTGAAGACCTTTGGTGATGTGCCTTGGTACGGAAAAGTCTTATCGGCAAAAGATCCAGATCTTTTCAAAGGAAGGGATTCCCGTTTTTTGGTCATGGACTCCATCATGGCAGATTTGGACTATGCTATTGAGCATATTCCCGCAGAGAAACAGGTAAATTTAGTAACCAAGTATACCGCGATGTTATTGAAATCACGGGTTGCTTTATTTGAAGGGACCTTCCGGAAATATCATAAACTGGAAGGTGCTGATAAATTCCTGAACGAAGCGGTTGAAGCCTCCCAGATGCTGATCAATTCAGCGGCTTATACCTTATATTCGGATGGAGGTGCAGCCTCAGCCTACCGAAATCTATTTGCCCGCGATAAACAGGATGCCATAGAAACCATCTTGGCCGTCGATTATGAATTGGGCCTTAAGGTGCATAGTACAGCTTATAATTTTACATCTGCAACTTCAGGCTCTTATGGATTGATGAAGGATGTGGTGAATAGCTACCTGATGAATGATGGTTCCCGTTTTACAGATAAGGCCAATTATCAGACCTATTCCTATTTTCAGGAGATGCAGAACAGAGATCCAAGGTTGACACAGACGACCGCAGGCCCAGATTTTAGGGTAAATGGGGAATCTAAGAACGAACCAGTAACCTTGAATATTACGACTACAGGTTACCGCTTGATCAAAGCACTTCCCAATAGAGCCCAATGGGCAACCGGAGCCTCTGTATTTGATATCATCATCTTCCGTTTTGCGGAAGCATTATTGGTCAATGCAGAAGCGAAAGCAGAACTTGGAACATTAACCCAAGCGGATTTGGACAATACCATAAATAGATTAAGAGCTAGGGTGGGCATGCCTAATTTGAATTTGGCTCAAGCAAACGCTAATCCCGATCCTTATTTGGCTGAAATGTATCCGAATGTAGAAAATACAGCCAACAAAGGGGTTATTCTTGAAATCAGAAGAGAAAGAAGGATAGAATTGTTCAATGAAGGTTTGCGTTGGGATGATTTGATGCGTTGGAAGGAAGGTAAAAAAGTAACCAAGCCAATGGTCGGAGTTTATTTCTCCGGATTAGGAAGCCATGATTTTACAGGCGATGCAGTTCCAGATGTGTTTTTGCACACAGGAAGTACTTCGGGTGCTCCATCATCCATCACGTCCTTTATCAATGTGAACCAAAGAACTTTAAGGAATCCATTGACCGGACAACAGAATTCGACATCCGGAAATTTAGATCCATTCCCACAAGGAGGACTTTTCGATGAAGAAAGGGATTACTTTGCGCCATTGCCTTCAGAGGATTTGATTTTGAATAAAAACCTAGTGCAAAACCCAGGATGGAAGTAATATGAAAAAGATAAGCTATTTATTCGTTTTATTTCTTGGTCTTTCTGTCTTTTTTGGCAAGGTAGAAGCTAAAACTCCCAAATTTCCAATTGGTTATGCCTTGGATTTCCAAAAAATCACTGATGAAAAGATGCAGTACATCAAGAGTTTGGGAATCAATTACATTGAACTTGCAGGGATTGGAGCCATGTTGGATAAAAACCTACAATCTACTGAAGTGGCAAGCTCTTGGGCAAGTAGAATGAAGGAGGTGGCGGCTATCCTGAAACGAAACAAGGTAAAGGTCTGGTCTATCCACATGCCCTTCAGTGTGCATTTAGACATTTCCCGATTAGATGAAGAAGGTAGATTACGGGTTATGGAAGCGCAAAAGAATGTACTACAGGTTTTAAAACCTGTAAAGGCAGAGATTATCCTATTCCATCCTTCCTTTTATTTGGGACTGAATGAACGTAGCGAACGAAAAGCCCAACTTCAGAAATCAGTAGTTTACTTAAATAAAGAAGTAAAAGCTATCCGTTCAAACATGGTGGTAGAGAACATGTTGGGTCCTTCATTAACTGTCAATGGAAGAGAACGTCCTTTGATGCGTACCGTGGAGGAATGTTTGGAGATTTTTCAAGGCTTTCCCAAAGATGTAGGCTTAGCAGTTGATTTTTGTCATATTGCTGAACCTCAACATTTATTGGCAGCCTTTGGATCTCGGGTAAAGACCTTGCATGTTTCAAATGGTGACGGCACAGCAGAACACCATTATTTACCTTGTGATAACAGAGGGAAAAATGACTGGAACAGCATTTTTGCCACCCTGGAAAAGATCAAGTATAAAGGAGTGTATATGCACGAATGCAAATACAATGATGAAAAGGAAATTGTGGATTGCTACCAGCACCTTTGGGATGCTTATCAAACGAGTTTAACTATTAAAAAGTGATATAATGAAAAGTATATATAGCCATTTGCTGATTATGATGGTTCTTTTCGGATTTTCTGCCTGTAAAAAGGATAAGGAATCTTTTGAAGAGAAATTAATGGCAGGCACGGAATTGATGGAGGTAGGAAGTAAAACAGGAAAATACCAATTTGATGTTCTTTCTAACGCAAATATGATGTTGGAATCGGATGTGGCTTGGATTGTATTGGATACGACCGAACTAGAAAAAGGAAAACGTAAGGTTGTTTTCGAGGTTCAAGCCAATGAGGATGATGAACGATCGGGAATTATTACGGTTCGTATCAACAATGAGCTTTCTAAACAGGTATTGGTAAGCCAAGAATCTGGAAAAGTGCCGGTCTTCTTTGTTAGTCCTACAGGAACTGGAGATGGATCTTCTTGGGAAAGTCCTTCCACTTTCCATGCGGCCATGGAAAAGGCCACCACAGGCAGTACGATTTATATGATGGAAGGTACGTATATGCCGGCAAAAACCATTCGTAATGGAGAGTCCGCAGAAGAGTCAGATAAAACGTTTGAAATCAATAAGAATATCAGCGTGATCGGAGGCTTTTCAAAAGACGCCAGTATTGGTGCAAAACCTAATGCTGCGATGTACAAAACGATTCTGGATGGACGATTTGCAAGTGGAAAACAAGCATTCCATACTGTTACGGTGACTGCTGCTAAAGAAGCAGGTTCACAGGTTTATATCGAAGGTTTGGTGATAACTGGAGGAAATGCGACGGATAGAAGTACCAATATTTCCATAAACGGACTTAATTTTAGTCGTGGACAAGGGGGAGGAATGGCCATTGGTGGTTCACAGGTACATTTGAAAAATGTAGAAATCATCGAGAACAAAGCAACCGCTGATAAAGGAACCGTTGGTTTTGCTGCTGGTATGTATGCTTTTGGTTCTGCAAATGTTATCATGGAAAATTCTAAGGTAAACAATAACACGAATGCAGGTAATAATGGTGGTGGTGTATGGATGCATACGTCAAATCTAACAGCCTATCATTCTCAATTCAACGAGAATTCAGCTAGAGGTACCGCTGGTGGCGTGCATGGCTATCCAAATGCCAAAATTATTCTTTATAACTCCGAAGTGAGTCAAAACAGTAATACTTCTTACGGAGCTGGATTATACCTTCGGGAAAAATCTACCGGCATCTTAGTGAACTGTTTATTGGTGGGAAATAAGAGTACTTCAAAGAATGGTGGTGGAGCAGTGATGCTCTATGATGATTGTAAAATAGATATCATCAGCTCAACTATTTCGGGAAATGAAATTCCTGGGCCGGGTGCTGGCGTATATCGTAGATCAAAAGTGAATAACTTAACCATTATCAATTCCATTATTTCCGGAAATAAACAGGATGCAAACTCTACTGATGTTGATGCGTATACTGATAATGCAGGAATTATCCCAGTGATCAAAAGTTCTGCCATTGCCGGTCAGGTATATAGCGAAGGTGGTTCAGTGGCCTCAGGACTTTCATTTAATCCGGCAACCATGCTTAGTGCCCAATATTTACCAATAGGTGCTAATAATCCTGCTTTAACACATGGTTTAAATGCCAGTTCTTTAATAACTATAGGACAAACATATAGCCCGGTATTGGAAGAGCATATCAAAGCCGATAAAAATGGAAATGAACGTACCGATAAAATCATGGGGGCTCTAATAAAATAACATGAAAAAAATTGCTATAAGCATACTTCTGAGTATAATCAGCCTAACTACCGTTTTCTGTCATTCCAAGACCATCATGTTGGTCTTGGGATCGGCAGATCCTAAAGTATTGGATGAACGGATACAGATTGCTTTGAGATTATATAAGATCCAATCCTTCGACGACATTATTGTTTCTGGCGGCTGTGCCGCGCATGGATCGAGTATTTGTGAGGCAAGTAGGATGTATGATCAGATGACAGCAAGCGGAATCCCTGCTGAAAAAATCCACAAAGAGGAAAATGCAAAGACAACGGTTCAGAATTATATTTTCAGTAGGATGTTGAAAAATGCATCAGGTGAAAAAATTATGCAGCCGGGGGATACGGTTTTTGTGGTGTCTAATCATTGGCATGCCATATCGGTTGCCGCACGTTTACAAAAATATGATGGGGTAGTAGCCCGATTCTTTATTGAAGGATCTCAACAACCCAAGGAATCCGATAAACTAGACTATGTCAATATTTTTAATGGCGAAATCGATAATGATAAATTTATTGCCAAAGGCACGTGGTTAACCCCTGACGCGGTATGGTCAGTTAAAGATTCTATTTATTATCTAATGGGTAATCTGCTCTATGTCAGTAATCCAGAGAACACTTCCTATACTGTTGAAAAATTAAGTTCAGATAGGGAATTAGTAAAAGGTCTAGATCTGGAACAGGACTTACATTTTATTGATGACGGGAAGCAATGGTTGATATGGGATGGAGCTAAGTTTCTGCCAATGGATAAAATTTCTGGAAAACAGCGTGCTCCGTTAGCTTGGCATGAGCTGTTGAGGAATGCCCCGGAATCATGGAAACATTCCATGAAGACTGGATTTATCCAAGATGGGACTTTATACCTCTTTTCAGATTCCAAATTGCTTATTGCCAAGAAAAAAGGAAAATACTTTGATGTGGAAACTGAAACGTCGGCAGATCAGTATTTTAAAAACTGGCCTTTTGGATGGGGAAAAGGGAATGTTAATGCTGCTTCTATGGACCAAGAGACCAATGAAATTCAGCTTTATAGAAATATGGAAGTCTTAACCCTTGACCTTAAACAAAGGACCGTAAAACAGGTGAAGCCCTTGCGCTTAAAATGGGTGAATTACTAATAAAACAACCAATACATGAAAAAACTAAATTTAATATACTACTTCATCTTCCTTTTAATCTTCACTTCATGTGAAAAGAATGATGGAACCCAATTACCATACGATTATTCGCAGGAAGAAACCCTAGGTCTTCAGGAAACATTAGAGAAAGCCGATTGGAAAACCAAGCAGGTGGCTGAAGGGATAATGTGGAAACATGTTCAATTTTCGCAGATTTTTGAATCTAAGCAATATATCAATATGTTCGAAATCGATTTGACGAAAGGCTTTGACATTGAAATTCCCTATGTAAAAACAGGCTTTTTGAAAACGAGTGACGCAGCCACTAGAGCGAATGCATTAGTTGCGTTTAATGGTTCTTATTTCAATACCAGTGTTGGTGGATCAACGGTATTCTTCAAATACGATAATGTAGTACAAAATCAAACCGTAAATGGTTTTAATCCTTATCGGGAAAACGGAGCAATGGTTATTGATGCCTCTGGAAAACCTAAGATCATTTTAAAACCAAGTTCTGGATGGACTTCTGTGGCAGAACCTATCGCATTGGCTGGAGGACCTCTTTTGATTCAGAATGGGGAAGAACTATCACAATTGAATGTAGATTTCAATACGGCTAGACATCCTCGTACGGCCGTAGGGATTACCGCAGATCAAAAAATGATTGTGGTAGTTGTAGATGGTCGTTCTTCTCAATCCCAGGGCTTGACTATTCCGCAATTGTCTTCTCTTATGAAGGCATTAGGCTGTGTTTCTGCTGTTAATTATGATGGTGGTGGATCCAGCACGGCATGGGTTAAAGGCGAAGGAGTCGTTAATTTTCCATCGGATAACGGAAAATTTGATCATGAGGGTGAACGTGCTGTGGCTACGGTATTTACGGTAAAATAAACACTTCAATTTCTTTAGAATGAAAGGTTTTGACCTTCAATATTTAAAAGGCGCAAGTTTACATTTGCGCCTTTTCATATTTTATAAACCTAAATGGTTGATTATTTGTATATTAATTAGATGTAAGTGATGTATACCAAAAAATAAACCCATGAAAAAAATGACCTATTTCTTGTTCATACTTTTTGGACCTTTGGTTTCAAGTTGCGAATATGGAGCATCCACAGAAGAAACCAAAAAATATGATACCTTGGTGGATATTTTTCAAAAGTCCGAAAATCTGCTTATTCAATATCGGAAAATGAAGGCAGAAGGAGGGAAAGACAGCCTTAATTTACAAAATTATACTTATGAAACTTTTAAAAGTGAATCTCCAGAATTATTGAATAATACCCAGAAATACAAAGAAGGTTTATGGAGATTGCTTATTGATGATGATATTCAAAAAGATGCTTACACCAATGAAGATATTGCTTTGCTTCTGTTTAATTTGGGTAGTAAAGACTTTTTAGAATCCAAAGAAAAGGTATTTACATATTATAAGGAAGATAAGGTTGATTTTGGTCTTTTGAAACGGATGTTGATGCCTAATGGTAGGATCAAAGGATTTAAAGATGATTCGGATATCATGCAGGAAACGGAAAAATTTAATCAAAAGGTTTCGAGGCATTTGGCTAAGGGTAATCAGGAAGAGCGGGAATTAGCCGAATTTTTATCCAATAGATAATAATAACTGGGGCTAATCGTTAGTTTTGTGATATGCTATTTACCATTGAAAACTAACAATATATGTATAAATCTATTCTTTCTCTTTCATTACTAGGATTATTAAGTATTTCCCAAGCATTTTCTCAAAATTCCTTTGTTTCTTCTCCGAAATTAGCGAAGCTACAACCTAAGATTGATAGTATTCTGTCGAAATATGATGCAAAAGTAGGTGTAGCTATTCATAACCATGATCTCTCGGATAGTTTGATTGTCAATGGTGATCATCACTATCCTTTACAGAGTGTATATAAATTTCATTTAGGGATAGTTATTTTGGATCAAGTGGATAAGGGAAAGCTGAAAATGAAAGATCCTTTGGTCTTTAGTAAGGAAACGATGAATTCGGAGCTGTATAGCCCGATTAAGGATGCACATCCTAATGGGGTTACTATGCCATTGGATGAGGTTTTGTTTCATACCATTGCAGAAAGTGATAATATTGGTTGTGATGCGATGTTTGACTTATTAGGAGGGCCAAAAGTAGTGGATACTTATTTTAAAAAGCTTGGATTTAAAGATCAGAACATAGGTTATACAGAAAGAGTGCAACAGGCAAAGTGGGATATTCAATTTGAAAACTGGACCACTGTTTCTGCGGGTAATCATATCATGCATGCTTTTTATACCAATGATGATCAATTACTTTCTAAAAAATCTTATGATTTTCTTTGGGATAATATGAGAAAGACCACAACTGGACCTAATAGGATAAAAGGTTTGTTGCCAAAAGGGACAATCGTTGCGCATAAGACGGGTACTTCGGGAAGGAATAGGCAGACTGGGGTGACAGCAGCGATAAATGATATTGGTGTTGTTTCGCTTCCGGATGGTAAGGTTTTTTACATTAGTGTTTATGTAACGGATTCGAATGAAGTGGGGGAACCTAATGAAAGGGTTGTGGCGGAGGTTTCTAAGGCTGCTTATGATGCCTTTGTGGAATAAAGTTGTTGGATGAGATCGTAGAATAAAGTTATTGAATAAGATTTTTGAATAAGATTTTTGAATTAAATTTTTGAATGAGATTGTTAGCCTGGATGAAGGCTTTTGCAGTCGAATTTCAAGTGAGTTTTAAGTGAGGTGTAAGTGAGTTGTAAGTGACTTTATGCACTTACAACTCACTTACACCTCACTTAGAATATGCTTACACCGTGTATTTATTTTGAAGCTAATAGGAGCATAGGCATTTAACAACAATACCCGTCATTGCGAGGAACGAAGCAATCTTTGAACTCTGTCATCCTGAGAATTAAAAATTTGAACTAAATTTATCGGAAGGTGATGACATTTAGTAACTTAGTTCATTGACCATTCTGCAGTTTGACCGGACTATCGTATAGTGCATC
>NZ_JAYLLN010000039.1:0-34668 GCF_037126265.1 Sphingobacterium tenebrionis | reverse complement strand
CAAAATAGATTAATTAATTCATCTATTTAAATTAGACATTTTCATAAATAGATTTGAAATAACCAATTGAAAGTAACCAGACTTTTATAATTTTTTACTTATTCACGTGTTATGAGATGAATCCCGTAAAATGATTTCTGGCTTCAAAATGAGCTGTTCTGGAACTAATTCAGGATTAACTTTTGTTTGAACAACCTTCATCAATTCTTAAACAGCAGTTCTTCCCATTTTAATAGCAGGTTGTACGATACATGACAAAGGTGGATTCAAGGACTCCGCAAATAACAGATTGGCAAAGCCAATCACGCTCACATCCTGCGGCACTTTTTTACCTAATTGATGTAAAACTCCCAAACTATTTACAGTCAATGTATCTGTTATTCCTAACAATCCAATGGGTTGATCAAACTCCTTTAGTTTTCGTTCCAACATCAGCTTAAGGTTGTTCATCAATTCTTTGGATTCCTGACCATGATTGATCTGTATGATATGTTCAGGATAGAAAGGGATCTTAAAATCCTGCAAAGCTTTTTTATAGCCTAAGATTCTTGTGCTGTTAACCCCTAAATTTTTTCCTGCAAGGACTAGAATTTCCTTTCTCCCGTTTTCCAACAGATGCCTTGTGGCTTGATATGCACCAAATTCACTATCCACACCAATCTTTGGGGAATCGAGTTCAAAATCTATCCGGTCCACCAGGACTAAAGGCACTTGTTTTTTCGATTGTTTTAAATAAGAGATACTGCTATTTGCACTTGGTGCAATGATAATTCCATCGATATTCTGTTGGATTAAGGCTTGGAGGCATTCCTTCTCTATCTTTTCATTTTCGCGGCTCTGCATAAAAATCAGATTCACGTTATATTCAAGAGCCGTTTGTTGGGCACCTTCTAGGATCTGTGACTGGAACGCACTGGAAAGGTAGGGAATGATCAACCCAATGGAATTACTTTTCCCTGTTTTAAGTCCTTTCGCTGCCAAATTAGGTTTATAATCAAATTTTTTGGCAGCTTGCCGAACCCGCTCCTTGGTTTCCTCACTGATTTCATAGCTATCATTTAAGGCCCCGAGATACCGTAGAAACGGACAATTCCAAGTATTCTTCTAAAGCCTTAAGTGTCATTTTACTCATAGATCCTTCCTCCAACCTATTGTTTTCAGGAACAAGATAACCAATTTATGTTTAACAATTAGCAAATAAATTCCTGGAACAATTCCTTTCCCCACAGTATCTCAATTCGAGAGGAACATCTTAAGGGATTAAGCTAAAAAAAAGACTTTTTTGCTCCCCCAAAAGGGTTATTTAAGAATAAAATAATATCCAAAATTTCCCCAAAATTAACCAATAAGGTTATATTTGGGGAATATTCCGTAATAAATCAGGTTCAAAATCGTTGTAATAGATGGATTTCTGATCATGTATTTGTTTATGGAATGCTAAAAAAACTTATATCTACAAACACTTAAAAAAAGTTCAATCAAAATTGACATTATGAGTAAGAAAAAAGACAATTCAAGATGGTTGCATGTTGCCATTTCTTGGGGAGCGAGTATTGTAATTATTGGTGTAATGTTCAAGATCCTTCATATCGGTGGATCATTGGCGAATTACATCATCGGTATCGGCCTAACGGTTGAGGCCTTATTATTCTTTTTAATGGGTTTCAACCCACCGCCAGCAGAACCAGATTGGGCTAAGGTTTATCCAGAATTGGATGACAACTTCCAAGGTGAATTGCCAAACAGATCCGTTCAGGTTGTTAACCAACAATCAGGAGCATCTGCTACTGCAGCATTGGACAAAATGTTCTCGGACGCACAGATCGAACCAGCAACAATCGAAAACCTGGGCAGGGGATTGCGTGATTTTGGCGAAAAAGTTTCCGCCATCAACCGTATTTCTGATGTGTCTTTGGCAACTGATGAATTTGCACAGAAATTACGCTTAGCTACTTCCAAATTTGATGGTCTAAGTGTTGCTTTTGAAAAAGCATCGGCTAATTTGGTGGCCTTGTCCAATACCAATTCTGATACCAGCAATTATCAAGAACAGGTAACTCAATTAACCAGTAACCTGCGTCAATTGAACAGTATGTATGAAAAAGAACTGCGCGAATCGTCTTCGCACTTGCAGTCCATGAATAGTTTCTATGAGAATTTAAGCTTTACGATGAAAAACTTCAACGAGTCTATTGATGATTCCAAAGCATTCAAAGATGAAGTGAACAAGTTGGCGAAAAACCTGAATGCATTAAATGCTATCTATGGCAATATGTTGACAGCCATGAACCAACCTAGAGTATAATTCATCCACGTAAAACTTAAAACCTACAAAATGGCATTAGGAAGAGAGACGCCAAGGCAGCGGATGATCAATATCTTGTATTTGGTCTTGCTAGCCCTGCTTGCATTAAATGTACCGGATTCCATATTGGATGCATTCAAGAACATCAACAACAGTTTAGAAACATCCAAATCGAATGTTAACAATTCGGTTCAGCAATTATTTACCGCTTTTGAAAGCACCAAATTAAAAGATGAGCCTGGACGTGCAAAGCCAATCTATGATAAGGCAAAAAGCGCATCCGCCATCATCAACGACCTTAATCAGTACATCAACAGTATTAAAGAAGAATTCGTCAATCAAGGCGGAGGATATGACGAGAATACGGGAGATCTGAAAATGCGCGAGAATGAAGATATCGCTGTAAATATGATGATCAACCAAAAGAAGGGTACAGAACTAAAGGATAAAATAAACCAAACAAGAGCAAAACTATTGGCCTTATTAACACCAGAAGAACAGAAATCTGTTTCGTTCTCCTTAGAGGCAAATGACCCAGAAAAACCGGTGAACGGGAAACGTAAATGGGAGGAAATCAATTTTGGAAGCGGAACGCCTTTGACAGCTGCGATGACCATCTTGACAAAGATTCAAACAGATGCCCAAAATGCAGAATCTGACATGGTAAAACTGATCTTGGGCAAAATGGACCAAGCGGTAGTGAACTTGGATAAGTTTGCAGCGGTTGCTGTTGCTCCTACCTCCTACTTGGTACAAGGTCAACCTTATACAGCAGAAGTATTCTTGACGGCATCCGATTCCAAATCACAGCCGAGCATCAGTGTCAATGGTGCTAATCTGGACGTGCAGGATGGAAAAGGTATCTACCGAGTAAACACCAGCCAAGAAGGGATCTTTACCTGGTCGGGTATCATTAAAGTGAAGCAAACCGATGGTTCGATTAAGGAATACCGTACGCCAGCACAGACCTACCAAGTTTCGAGACCTTCGGCAGTAGTATCTCCGGATAAGATGAACGTATTGTATATTGGCGTTAACAACCCTATTTCGGTTTCGGCACCAGGAACACCAACCAATAAAATCAAGGTGAGCATGAGTGGTGGAAGCCTTTCAGGAAGCGGCGGGAAGTATAATGTCCGTGTAAGTTCTCCTGGAACAGCGAAGATCACGGTATCGGCAGAAGTAGCTCCGGGTAAGAATCAGATATTAAGTTCTACGGATTTCCGTGTGAAACGTATCCCTGATCCTATCGCTCAGTTTGCCGGTAAAACGGGTGGATCCATGCCAACCGTATCGATCAAGGCTCAGAATGCCATTTTTGCTAAATTGGATAACTTTGATTTTGACGCATCCTTCAAGGTGACCAAATTCTCCTTGATCATTGCGAAACCAAGGGCGGATGCGATTGTGTTGTCCACCTCCGGAAACCAATTGAGTTCTTCCATGCGCTCGGCCATCAATGGTATTGGACCTGGAACAAGGGTTATCTTCGATAATATTATCGCAGTAGGACCTGATGGAACACCAAGACAATTGAATGCAGTTGCACTGACTGCTAATTAATAGCAGATAAAACATAAAAAAACGCCAACCATAATTGAATGGTTGGCGTTTTTTTTTATATGTATTTTTTAATAGGTTCCTTCCTGTAATTGTTGCTGTTGCTCTTGGAGCTGTTGTTGCAATTGCTGTTCTCTCTGCTCTCTTCTTAAACGCTGTTGCTGCTCTTCCTGCTGCAATTGTTCTTTCAGCCGTTTCTCTTCCTCCTCCAGTTTAAGATCCTGCTCATGCCCTTCTAAATTCTCTGACTTTACCCCTTTTGGATTCTTCCAAAGTTTCTTTTTATAGGCTTCCAATTTATCCTCGATGGCTTGTGAACCATCCATCATGGTACTATCTGCACTAGCCAATTCAGCCTGTTGCAACATACCTGGTGAGGATTCGCGGATGATCTTACTTGCAAATTTACGCTGAACAAACAAGTCATCCATCGTCATATCATACAGCCCCTTATCCGGATCGGAAACATCGACCTTTACCAGGGCATAACGTAACTGTGGGAAATACAACCAGAATGCTGGAGTGGAACCTACAGAATTCGCCAATTCTGCAGAGGTGGTGATATCCATCAGTGGCGCCACGCCAATAATACGTGTTTCCAATCTTCCTCTTTGCTTATCAAAGAAAATATCCTCTTTGATACGGAATTTGGTCACGCGCTCAGGATTGAACTCATTCAGGGTCATCCTGGAGTCGATCTGATTACCTTCATCATCAAAAATCGGAACGAGAACACTGTCTGCAAATCTTGCCATACCTTCTCTGGCGGAAAGCTTTCCTTTGAAGGAATCATCCTCAGGACTATATGGTGTTAATTTACCTTGCTCAATAGATTTCATGATCACTTCCATTAAGGAATTGCCTGGAACCGCATATATAAAATTACGATCATCTTTCAGATCAATATCACGCCATACCCGTTTGTAAAAACGGATATTCTTTACGTTCACTTCCGGAAAAGCAAAAGGAACCGCATCCTCCAGGTTATTCACTTGGAAGAAACCATCCGTAGTCGGAATGGTATCCATTAGCGGTTCTCCCTGAACCACCGTTTGGGTCTGAATAGTCTGCAATGCCGTACTATCAGGTATGGTATCAATCGTTTGGGCGATCAATGGGCTAACTCCCATTGTAACTACCACTAACATAAGCCATTTTTTCATCTTACAAATCATTTTAATCATCAACAGGCCTTATTAATATTTTCTGGTCTTACTTTGCGAAGTAGGCATTTCAAATGCCGACATCACACAACGGAATCCAATATAGGAATGTGGTTCGTAATCCACGGAATAGTTACGGGTTTCGCTGTTCAGCTGCTCACCGTTATCTTTCCATGATCCGCCGCGTACCACTTTACGTTTAAGAGCATCTGCATCATCCTCATCTGCATCATATAATAATACCGGGTTCAGGTCGTTCACAAACGCTACAGCCGACGGACTGAAGGCATCCAATGTCCATTCTGAAACATTACCTGCCATATTATAAATGCCAAAAGCATTCGGTTGGTAGGATTTTACCGGCAATGTAAAGGTTGCTCCATCCCTGGAATAAGTACCCTCGCCTTGCTTATAGTTGACGGCCAATTTCTCTTTTCCATTATCGCCATCAATGGTCATTCTTTTACCCACGATAGTATCTCTAGGATCGATCTTACCTTCAGCAGCATATTGCCATTGTGCTTCGGTAGGCAAACTGAATGTCAATTGATAACCGCTCAAATACGAATTCTTCATTACATTGGCCATCATTTCCTTTCCTCTCCAATCGGTAAAGGCGCGGGCTTGTCGCCAGGTAACCCCGATTACCGGATAGTAATCAAATGATTGGTGCGTGAAGTAATTTGCATCCAAAGAGGTAAGCTGCGCATTCGGGAAGTCTTTTGACCAGATATCTTCTGCTGGCATAATGGAAACGGTTTCCGTAACATATTCCTTTTTAAGATTCCCTTTTGTTTTCAGGTAAGAAAAACGGTATTGTACGATTTCTGGATTCAGGGCCCTGTTCGAACCTTTCAATTCCAACATAGGCGCCAATTTCTCCGCAATTACGGGATCCTTACTTTTCCAAAGTGGAGAAATACGTTTCACCTTTTTCCAATCGATACGTTTGCTTGTACCATCTTCACTTGCGATATCCAAAAAGTATTGATCATCCTGTAGATAATCGGTAACAGCGATGGAATCGGCTACCCAATTCACGAACTCACGGTATTGTTTGTTGGTCACCTCCGTTTCGTCAATAAAGAATGCACTAAGACTCACATTCTTACCAACATTTCCGCTATCTAATGACCCTTTGAACAGAATTGTACCGGACGGAACATACACCATACCCGGAGGCGCTGGTAGTTTCCCTCCCTTAAAGGCAGATACCTTAGGTGCATTGTATAGGTTTCCAGATGAGGAACATCCGACGACACCTACCAATATAGCCAAGCAAAATGTGCTATAAAGCTGACTTAGGAACAGTCTTTTCATATTATCTATTTATTGTTGTTGTTTTGTTATTTATATATCTGATCACCAAATTATCCTATTATTTTCTGTGGAATAGCGCGTATTTCAATCCTAGGGATATGTATGAATATTGATCGTTCCTTTTATTAACAACCGCATCTAAGTTATCCTTTGTCGTGATGGTATGTTGATAATTGATATTCACCGCCCACTGTGGTCCATATAAGGTTCTTCCAATAGGAATATCGATTCCGACATTTACCGGAACAACAAAATGAAATCCGGTAAGATCATCGGAGATATGACCTCCTTGAGAAATAACTCCAGCTTCATATTCTGGAGTGATGCTGGCTTCAATTTTATTTTTCATGAATCCTGCTCCGGCCCCTAGGTATACATTGGCTAAAATTTTATTAAAAGTACTGGCTTGAAGGTTATAATAGCTGTAATTGTCGGACAGATTCATGAATTGACCAGCTCTTACTTTTGCATTTGCATTAAATGCCCAATAATCATTTTTGAATTCACTTAAATATCCATGACCTTTTAGTGCTCCTCTTTCAGCATGTACACCGACCGACACAAAGGGGGTAATCAACCCATCAACATCAATATGGCCTGCGAATTGTGCTTCTACGTTTGCTAGATCTGTTAGGTTGATGGTAGGACCTCCGCCAATTCCCACGCTGATTGGGCGAGTAAATTGTGCTTGAGCGGATTTAAAGCTACATGCAGCTAGGACAAGTAACGAAAAAATGGTTTTTTTCATATTTCGGAATTATTTATTAGTAAAAAACTTACTTTATTAAAGGAGATGCAATTTACACCCATTTATTGTAAGTTCTATAAATTAGCGATACAATTTTATACAGTAAAAAAATTATCGCCAATTCTTGCAACAAGAATCTTACCAAAAAAGATTATTTTAACAGTTGTTAAATAATAGTTAAAAACTATTTGGTTTTTTTTATAAAAAAATCAACAATTAATAATTGGCTACATCGGGAATGGCCTGCGTATTTGGGTGTAAAAAAATGATTAGAACTTATTTTTTGAAGTTAAATTTATTTTTCAAGACTGTTCGATATAGCAATCTCAGACACAGGTGGAAAAGGTCGATTTGGCTCCAGGTTCAATCCTGAATATGAAGGTTTCATTTACACGGTAGTGGCAAATTCTTGCGAACATAAAATAACCTCAGGTTCTCATTTAAGGGCAATGAAGACCTAACCATAATATTAAACCGTGAAAACTATGAGCTTTCAATATGGACAGTCCCGAAACCAAAGCCCTGAACCAGTGGCATATGGCCTCTTCAATTAGGGGGATGTCCACCTATGTGGAATTCTTCCCCCATTTGGAGGAGATGATTAAAAATTTAAGCTTTTTCTAAAAAGATCCGAAAACCGGAAATAAGGTGTTCGAGAAATTATCCCCAAGGATCGTCGAAAATGAATTCGCTTATAATACCATAAGTTATAACTACATGCCTAGACAAGCACATCCGGATAAGGAAGAGTTTACCAGTTATTACCAGAATTTCAATACCGGTAAACATCTGACCTGTCAACAGCTAATTTTACCATTTGGAGATCGTTTTTTGACTATATTGCTGATGGAAAAAAAAAAGAGGAAAAGGGATATTAGATGAAGAAAACCGACTCAATTCAATTCTTTCGGATGTTCTGAAATGGTAATTTATTGCATCAAAAATAGAAAAGGCTCGATCGATGTAAGAATTCCATTAAGTAAAACAGCTAACCAAAAATACTTGACACTGCCGGAACAATTCAAACTGACTGAAACCATGGTAACAAAACTTGCCAAAACAAAAACTGGCATTACTGTGGAAAGTTTCAGTTATTCCGATGTAAATGGTAAAAATGTAGCACCAAAGGATTTAAAAGGGAAAGTTGTGTTAATAGATCTTTTGGCGACATGGTGTGGTCCATGTCTTGCACAAGAACCCCATTGGAAAAAAATTTATGAAGAATACAAAGATAAAGGCGTTGCATTTGTTGGCATATCAATCGACAAAAATAAAAGCAAATGAAAAACCCATGGGAAGGAAAAAAAACACAAAGGTAATCCAACTGCATTCAGGAGTTGAAAATGTATTATCAGTTGCTTATAAAGTAGATGGCATCCCCTGTTACATCCTTATCGACAAAGCTGGAAACTTGATCGCTGCAGATACCCCACGTTCATCAGATCCTAAACTTAAGGAAACTATTGGAAATCTGGATAAAGAAATAAGTTTGTTGTTTGTTACATAATAGTTGTGGAGGTGTCTTAGGGTGACTCCTTTTTTATTATCTTTATACAAAACAACATCCTATGAACCTAAGAGAAGAAATTGTCAGGAATTATATACAGGCATACAATAATTTTGACGTAGAAGGAATGGTACAGCATTTTTCAGAAGATGTCGTATTTGAAAATATCCAGAATGGGGTAACCACCGACTCTCTGGAAGGGATTGAGGCTTTTAAAGAGCAGGCAGAATCCGCTAAATCTTTCTTCGAAGACCGCGAACAGGTCATATCCGAATTGCATGAATCCTCTAACCTGATTGAAGTCCGCATCCTATATACCGCAAGCCTAGCTATGGATATTTCCGATACCATGAAACAAGGCGATAAGATTGAATTGGCCGGAAAGTCCTATTTCTATTTCAATGATCAGAATCAAGTGGTAAAATTACAGGACCTTAGTTGATTGTAAGATCTTGTAATTATAAAAAGTATCTTTTGATTAGAAAGCATCCACCACTGCATTCACAAATTCGATTTCATCATCCGTAAGGTTGATGTTCATGCTCTTCGCGTTTTCAACAGCTTGCTGTGCATTCCTTGCTCCTGCTAAGGCGATGGTTATTCCGGGACGTTCTACTGTCCATCGTAGTACCAATTGACTCAATGTTACCCCCTTATCATCTGCCAAAGGTTTGATTCTTTCCAAAAGGATATTGGTCCTATCGATGAAATCTGGTTGGAAGTGCGGCAGATTAGCCCGATGATCTCCTGACTTAAAGCTATATCCCGGATGTATCTTTCCCGTCAAAAGACCACGCTCTAAAGGGCTATAAGCCAAAACAGCTTTATTCTGTTTGATGCAGTAAGGAATGGTTTCTTCTTCCACCCCACGGTTAACCATACTAAAAGGAATCTGGTTGGAAACAAGGTTGAGGGTTCTGCCTGCCTCTTCCATCAATTTCGCATCATAATTACATACCCCGGCATATCGTACCTTTCCTTGTTCGATCAATCTTCCTACTGCCTCAAAAGTCTCATCCAAGGGCGTGGTAGAATCCGGCCAGTGGATCTGATAAAGATCGATATAGTCCGTTCCTAAGCGTTTTAAACTCTGTTCACACTCATAGATCACACTATCCTTTCCAGCGAACTTATAGATTTCGATCGCTTCCTCCTGATTGTTCTTGCTATGGAAGGCAAAAGCCCCTTCTGCAAAATCCCAACGCATCCCAAATTTGGTCAACAATTGGACCTCATCTCTCCTAAAGTCCTTAATGGCCTCTCCAACAATCTCTTCACTAGTACCCTGACCATAAATTGGAGCAGTATCAATAGAGGTAACCCCCAGGTCATAGGCGGCACGGATGGCTTCTATAGCATCATTTCTGTCCGTACTTCCCCACATCCATCCTCCTGCCGCCCAAGCACCAAAGGTAATCACCGAGACACTTAAATCACTGTTCTCTAATAACCTGTATTCCATCATGTTAAATTTTAAAGTCTATAACTAATCAACGTTTAAATAAGAGAATCCTGTATCCTGATCCCGTAAAAAATCACTTTTTAGCACAATAAATCTCATCCAACAATTCATAGAGCTCTGGATGGTCTGCCTTCAGCATTTTAGGTTTTTGAAAGAAATATTCAGAAACAACTGCTAAGAATTCACCGTTATTAGTAGCTTCATAATCACGGATATCAGATTTATTCCTTCGGATTTCTGAGATCGTTTGTTCCATTTCTTCCATCCAAGGCTGTATCAGTTCTTTAGGAATCAAATATTCAGGCACCCCATCCACTTCACCATCCGCTTTATCAATTAAATGTACAAATTCATGGATGGCCGTATTGCTATCCGAATTCTTGGAGAATCCAGAAAGTAACGCTGGTAAGGAAAGAATCATCTTTCTGTGCATTACACCATCACCGACCATGCCGAGGATGTTTCGCTTAGCTTCCTGTGTATTGTACTTTTCATTAAAAGTTCCTGGATAGATCAATACTTCATCAAGGTATTCATAAGACCAGGTTTCAAAATGGAACAAAGGGATAGTAGCACTTGCCGCCACCAATACCCGATGTTCATCGGTAATAACCGAACCTTTCTCTGCTGATATCTTCGTGGTATGCAAAAAATAAACCACCCGTTACAAGAATACATCCTGTTGGGCAGGTTTTAAATTCTTAAAAAACCTCACCCTATCCAACAATACCTCACGGATAGATCCTTCTTCAGGAATTATGGGAGTTACAACCCGTTTGTTGCCCACATTTTTCCATACAAAATAAATCAATACATCACCAATCACAAAGATTAAGATCAGCATCAAAACCTCCTGTCCGTCCATCCTATTTAAACTTAAGTCCAACCAATTCCTGAATTACCATACGAATATACTTGATTTCCATTGTCAATAAAACACAAAGAGCCGCCAAAAGGCAGCTCTTTGCTAAATATATTTTTGAAAGGGGATGATCTTACATCATTCCACCCATACCGCCACCCATTGGAGGTCCACCAGCACCTACTGGGTTCTCTTCAGGTTCATCAGCCAATACACATTCTGTTGTCAATAACATCGAAGCAACAGAAGCTGCGTTTTCTAAAGCAACACGAGAAACTTTAGTAGGATCGATTACACCTGCTGCGATCAAGTTCTCAAACTTGTCAGTACGCGCATTGTATCCGAAATCTGCAGTTCCTTCTTTTACCTTTTGAACGATCACCGCACCTTCGATACCAGCATTCGCACAGATTTGGCGTAATGGCTCTTCGATAGCACGTTTGATGATGTCAATACCGATGTTCTCATCCTCGTTGTCACCTCTAAGATCTGTCAAAGCCTCTGTAGCACGGATGAAAGCAACACCACCACCTGCAACGATACCTTCTTCAACTGCTGCACGAGTAGCATGTAGGGCATCATCAACGCGGTCCTTCTTCTCTTTCATTTCTACCTCTGTAGTTGCACCTACATAAAGTACCGCAACACCACCAGATAATTTAGCTAAACGCTCTTGAAGTTTCTCACGATCGTAATCAGAAGTAGTAGTTTCAATGTTGGCACGGATCTGGGCTACACGACCTTTGATATCTTCTGCATTACCTGAACCATTGATAATCGTAGTATTGTCCTTATCAACAACTACTTTTTCTGCTTGTCCCAAGTAAGATAATTCTGCATTCTCTAATTTGAAACCTCTTTCTTCAGAGATCACAGTACCACCAGTAAGGATAGCGATATCCTCTAACATCGCTTTACGACGGTCACCAAATCCTGGAGCTTTAACAGCTGCCACTTTCAGTGATCCACGGATTTTGTTAACTACCAACGTAGCTAAAGCTTCTCCGTCCAGATCCTCAGCGATGATCAACAATGGTTTACCAGTTTGAACTTGTTTTTCCAATACTGGCAACAATTCTTTCATGTTGCTTATTTTCTTGTCGTAGATTAAGATATAAGGGTTATCCAACTCTGCTTCCATTTTATCAGAGTTCGTAACGAAATATGGAGAAAGGTAACCACGGTCGAATTGCATACCTTCTACCGTTCTTACTTCAGTTTCAGTACCTTTTGCTTCTTCAACAGTAATTACTCCGTCGTTTCCTACTTTTTCCATAGCTTCAGCGATCAATGAACCGATTACTTCGTCATTGTTTGCAGAGATAGAAGCTACTTGTTTGATTTTATTGTTGTCGGCACCAACTACTTGAGATTGCGATCTCAAGTTAGC
Source organism: Sphingobacterium tenebrionis (assembly GCF_037126265.1). Taxonomy (NCBI): domain Bacteria; kingdom Pseudomonadati; phylum Bacteroidota; class Sphingobacteriia; order Sphingobacteriales; family Sphingobacteriaceae; genus Sphingobacterium; species Sphingobacterium tenebrionis. The sequence goes on along the minus strand of NZ_JAYLLN010000039.1, from coordinate 22,351 downwards.
CACGACTGCAGAAACAGCCTTATCGATACCACGTTTCAAATCCATTGGGTTAGCACCTGCTGCTACGGATTTGATACCTGGCGCTACGATAGCCTGTGCCAATACTGTTGCTGTAGTGGTACCATCACCTGCTTGATCTGCGGTTTTTGAAGCTACTTCTTTGACCATTTGAGCACCCATGTTTTCCAATGGATCTTTCAAATCGATTTCCTTCGCAACAGAAACACCATCTTTTGTAATAGCTGGTGAACCAAATTTCTTCTCAATAATTACATTACGACCTTTTGGACCTAATGTTACTTTTACGGCATTCGCCAATGTATCAACACCCTTTTTCAGGGAATCACGCGCTTCTACGTTATATTTTACTTGTTTTGCCATTTCTATTTGACTATTATTTTTAAAGATTTAAGTAGATTGATTTACAGAACTGCGTAAATATCTGCTTCACGCATAATTAAATATTCTTTCCCTTCGTAAGTAATTTCAGTACCTGCATATTTACCGTACAATACTTTATCACCTACCTGTACCGTCAAAGGCTCTTCTGGTTTACCTGAACCTACTGCTACGATTGTTCCTTGGGATGGTTTTTCTTTCGCAGTATCAGGTATATAGATTCCAGACGCTGTCTTTTCTTCCGCTGGAGAAGGTTCTACTACCACTCTGTCTCCAATAGGTTTAATACTTAATGCCATAATTGTATATCAGTTTTTTATGTTTAAATGTATAATCATTGTTAGGGCATCACGAACTATGCCAATCCAAATTACTAATCTTTTTGTGTCAAAATAACATTTTTAAACCATTTTGTTGACAGTTTAAGTAAAATAATGATGTCAGGATGTCACTAATTGGTAAGGATTAAAAGCATAAAAAAAATCCCTGTCTAAGCCAGACAGGGATCATATTTCTTATACGAAGGGTAACCTTATTTTGTAGAGTCAGCAGCTGCTGGCGTCTGTGTTGTAGGAACAGTAGCCGGTGGAGTTGCTGATGGGTTCAAGTTCAACGATGGAGTTTGAACTGGTGCTTCGATCTGATCGCCAAGACCATTACCTGAACCAGCTGATGGGCCCAAAATATTGATCGCCACACAGAAAACCATTAAAGCAATGATCAACACCCAAGTACCTTTTTCCAATATATCACCTGTACGTTGTACACCGATCAGGTTTGCTCCCCCAGAGAATCCTGATGATAAACCGCCACCTTTAGGGTTTTGGATTAACACAAATAATGCTAACAATAAACTCGCTAGAATAATTAGGATAATAAATAAAATGTCCATTTTTATATTTCTTTTATAACTTTTGTTCTAATTCTTTAATTCGGGCCGCAAAGTACGATTTTTTTTCTGGATTCTCTGAAATTAATTTTCTAAATACCGAAATCGATTTTTCATACATTCCCTGCGATTCATAGATATTCGCCAGTGTCTCTGTAACGACTGAAAGTTGATCCTCTGAACTTCTACGAGCCTTATTTTCGGTATTGATGCTTTCTGCTCTGGGAGGTTGAATCTGAGGTTCTTCACGGATAAATTTCTCGATCACCTCATCGGTAGGCTCATTCGAACGGAATTCGATCGTCTCCTTTTTATAAGGCTCACTCAATTTATCCTCGGGATTCTGCAAGTGAAAAATGTTCTCACGTATCTGCTGATCTAGGATCGCCTCGTCCAATTTATTAGGATCAAACTGTCCCTTTTGGGACTTGGGTAATACCGGAGATACAAATGGCTGATAGGTTTCTGCATGCTCCAATCTTGTTTTGTACAACCACCAACGGAAGCTATAAGGCATCAGCTCATCATTATATAAACTGACATCCTCCTCCCTATGCGTGCCTTCCAGTTTCTCTACAGCAACTTCAACATCTTCCTCATCCTCATCCAATGGAACGTCTTCCTCTTCATCTACTTCTGGAAATGCAGATTCTATATTATATGCTGCGGGAGGATCAAAAAAATTTTCTTCAACTTCTGCCTCTACCTCCTCATCCAAAACTTCTTCTTCCAAAAATCCCTCACCCAGAACTTCTTCTTCCAATACCACTTCTTCCTGCTCATCCTCGGATGTATACTCTTCGAAAGCGATATAATCATCCGATACCGCTTCCAATTCTGGAATCTGTGCAACAGGTTTCTGCAGATAATCCCTTAGCCAAAAGGAATTATACGCATACATTAATGTTTTCTGTTTATCTACAGGTAAATTCTCCAGATTTTTCTTACGCTCATGCGCAAAAATTATAGGCTGGGAAAATGGATATTTCGAAAGTAACTGTTGAAAATCAACCTCACTCACTTCCAAGGGATTCTCCAGGGCCTTTCTAAATACTTGTCGTAGATCCATAGGTTGATATATTTGACTACCAGTTATTAAATGCTTTATTAAAGATATCCTCGGTAAGTGCTTTTACAATCTCCGCGTTCAATTGCGTTTCCTGATTTGAAACTTCTCCACGGAACTCTTTGAACTGCGTAAATGATTCCTCGAAATCACTCTTTCCCGTATCATCTTTACGGTTCGTAAATTTCACCTTAACCGTGATGGAAAGTCTGTTCATGGCTGCACGATCCGACCCCGCTTCAACTGCCGCTGGCGTGATCGAGTAATTGGTAATCGTACCATCAAATTGGGTATCTCCATCTTGGTTCACCTGGCTCAATCGGGATTGCGAACGGATCCGCTCCTTCAATCCTTCCGTCATGGTCTGACTTAGGGTTGCTGAAACCATTGGTGAAATATTCTCAAAGAATGTTACGGTATAGGTCTTTACATTTTCAGGAATCGAACTACCCTTCAAACTATACGAAACCCCACATCCATTGATGATCAGCAGCATGCCGATTGACATTAAAAACGTAATAACGGTTCCCTTTATTTTGAACATGACGAATATCTTAATCTAGGTTTAAATCCTTAATCTTTCTGTACAAGGTACGTTCCGAAATACCCAGTTCCTGTGCCGCGGCCTTCCTTTTGCCCTTATGCTTCTTCAATGCCTTTTTTATCAAATCAGACTCCTTATCCATCAAGGACAAAGATTCCTCTTCTACCTCTTCCACATCCTGGGTATCATACAGGTAATCGTTGGACGATGGATTCTGCTGATTCGGATTATGGATGGTAATGGTTGGATTCTGAACCGGATTATACTCCTCGGAAACCAAGGCCGCTGTATTCGGTCTTACTTCTTGGTATAATTGATTGATATAAGGGGAATGTTGTTCGATCGTACCAGGGTTGAATCCTTTTTGAATAAGCTCCACCACCAGTTTCTTCAGATCAACCATATCCTTTTTCATATCAAAGAGCACTTTGTACAACAGGTCTCTTTCCGAAAAATTATCCTTATTGCTGTCTTTGATCGCCATTGGCAAAGAACTGCTGGCTTCTACCGGCAAATATTGGCTCAATATTTTGGCATCCACCACCCGCTCCTTTTCCAGAACGGCAATCTGTTCCGCAATATTCTTCAATTGCCTCACATTCCCTGGCCAAGAATAATTCTTCAGCAACTCCTGTGCATCCTCTGTCAATTGTATGCCCGGTGTCCGATATTTATCCGCGAAATCTACTACAAACTTGCGGAACAATAAATAGATATCCTCCTTGCGCTCGCGCAATGGTGGAATATATAATGGAACAGTGTTTAAGCGATAATATAGATCTTCACGGAACTTCCCTTTTTTAACGGCCTCAAAAACATCCACATTGGTGGCTGCAATAACGCGTACATTGGTTTTCTGAACCTTCGATGATCCTACGCGGATATATTCTCCAGACTCCAGAACACGCAATAAACGGGCCTGGGTTCCCAATGGCAATTCCCCTACCTCATCCAAGAAGATGGTACCACCATCAACAACTTCAAAATACCCCTTACGGGCTTCGTGCGCTCCGGTAAAGGATCCTTTCTCATGTCCGAACAATTCCGAATCGATCGTACCTTCTGGGATTGCTCCACAGTTTACTGCGATGAATTGTCCATGTTTCCTGGAACTTAATTGATGGATGATATGGGAGAACACCTCCTTACCCGATCCACTCTCTCCTTGAATCAACACCGATATATCAGTTGGTGCGACTTGTCGCGCAATATCTATTGCACGATTTAACAATGGAGAGTTTCCAATTATGCCAAATCTATTCTTAATATCCTGATTATCCATGCTTTAAAATTGTGATTATGGAGAAGAATTAGTCTACAATCCTACCGATTAATGTAGCTGAAGTACAACTCTCTCCCAATACGTTTACATAGTCACCCACCTTGTAGCGTGCATCTACTGGGAAAACAACCATCGTATTTTGGTCATTACGACCACAAAAATCCTTATCCGACCGTTTTGAAAAACCTTCGATCAAGACCTTATGCACTTTACCGACAAATTTCTCCAAACGGTACAGGCTGTGACTTCTCTGAAGGTCGACAACCTCCGTCAAACGACGTTTCTTCACTTCCTCAGGAATATCATCCTCATAACGTTTGGCTGCTAATGTACCCGGGCGCTCCGAATAGGCGAACATATAGGCGAAATCATATTTAACATAATCCATCATGGATAATGTTTCCTGATGTTCTTCCTCTGTTTCTGTACAGAAACCGGTGATCACATCGGTAGAGATCCCACATTCTGGGATGATCCTACGGATGGCATCCACACGCTCCATATACCATTCTCGATCATAGGTACGGTTCATCAGATCCAATACCCGCGAGTTACCCGATTGTACAGGTAGGTGAATATATTTACAGATATTTTCATATTTAACCATCGTATACAACACCTCATCGGTAATATCCTTCGGATGGGAAGTCGAGAACCTGATTCTTAATTCAGGGCTTACTTCAGCAACCAATGCCAATAATTGTGCAAAATTGATGGTTTCTTTTGGCTCCTCGCCTTCTGCAACAGCAGGGGTATATTTATACGAGTCCACATTCTGACCCAATAGGGTAATCTCTTTATATCCAGCATGGAAAAGATCTTCTGCTTCTTTTACAATAGAAACTGCATCTCTGCTACGCTCTCTCCCGCGTGTAAAAGGAACGACACAGAAAGAACACATATTATCACATCCACGCATGATGGAAATGAAAGCAGAAATCCCATTGGTATTTAAACGGACTGGATTGATATCGGCATAGGTTTCTTCACGAGAAAGCAGTACATTCACCGCTCTTCCACCATCATCGACCTTATCGATCAAGTTTGGAAGATCACGATAGGCATCTGGACCCACAACTACATCTACCAATTTCTCCTCTTCCAGGAATTTGGCTTTTAATCGTTCGGCCATACAGCCCAAAACACCTACGATCATACCAGGGTTCTTTGCCTTGGCAGATTCAAATTCCTTTAGTCTATTACGAACGCGTTGTTCTGCATTCTCCCGAATAGAACAGGTATTGATAAATACCACATCGGCATCCCTGTAATCCTTTGTCGTTTCAAATCCCTTCTCGATCAGGATCGACGCCACAATCTCACTATCGGAAAAATTCATCTGACATCCGTAACTCTCAATATAAAGTTTTCGGCCAGTTGATTGTCCCGTAGGAACCATATCCAAAGCCTCGCCTTGGCGAGCCTCATCGTGCGTCTTCGTTGTATGTGATAACTCTAACATAGTCAATTTTCAAAGACTACAAAGTTAGTAATAAAAAGCTAATTTGATGACAGTTTGTCAGCAATGACTAAAATTTAACAAAGATTTATGCAAAAAAAATAGGGCAACAAAATATGCTGCCCTATGAAATATATCGGATTAAATTTATTGCGCTGCTTCTTTTTTAGCTTCTTCTTGCATTTTCTTAGATGCAACAATAACAATCTCTACACGACGGTTTTCCGCTCTACCTGCTTCGGTATCATTTGAAGCAATTGGCTCAGAGAAGTTTTTACCTTCAGTTCTGATACGAGAACCTGCTAAACCTTGAGATACTGCATATGATTTTACAGATGCTGCACGTCCATTAGAAACTTTTTGGTTTGCTGCCAATGTACCTACGTTATCTGTATGACCTAATACTAAAATTTCTGTATCCGGCTCTTTGTTCAAAGTTTCCACCAATTTCGCGATGTTATCTTTCGCAGTTGATTTTAAAGCGGTACTGTTGAAGTCAAATAAAATACCAGAATCGAATTTCACTAAGATACCTTCACCAACTTGTTCTACTTCAGCACCAGCAACGGTATTTTCGATTTCTTTAGCTTGCTTGTCCATTTTCTTACCGATCAATGTACCAGCTGCACCACCGATTACCGCACCAGCGATTGCACCTACTGCTGTGTTACCAGCTTTACCTCCAATTAAGGCACCAATTGCACCACCCGCAGTTGTACCGATTACGGCACCTTTAGTAGTATTGCTTGTATTTTGGATGGTTGAACAACTTGCGAACAACATTGCTGAAGTTGCTACTGTTAATCCATAAACTGCTAATCTTTTATTCATTTTCATAACCAAATAATTTATCCTTTATTCACTAATATTTTTTTCAAATCAATAGAATGGTTTTTGCAAACCCAATGCCAAAGTCATTTCTTGCAAACAATCAATTGATTAAACACTTAATTTACAGGGTTTTATTTTTCTTGAGGAGGAATTTCCAACTTGGGCAAACGTTGTGATTTCGGACGACCTTGGGCATCCCAAGTCTTAAATGAATTCTGAATATAGTTCAAAAGATCATATTCGCCCCATCGTTCAACCGAAGAGATCGAAGGTCTGTAAAGGTCCATAAAAGACTGCAATTCATCACCTTCCAAATTAGTAATCTTATTGACGATAGCCTTGTTGAAAACGCGATCCACCTTGGATGCCTCCAATTCCTGGTTCATATACCGTTCAAAACGTTTGGCATTCTTAGCGTCTTTGCCAAAAAGATTATATAAGGCCGTAGCCGGACTGTTCAAATAGGTGCTTACTCTATTGTGCCCCCCATTATAAACACCCTTTTTCTCGTATTCCTTTAAAAAGCTATTTAATTCAGCCTCTTTTGTACTCCGAGTGACCACCACTGTTTCAATAGTGGTACCAGACTGCATGTCGATGAGAATATCATCTAAGCTATGGATCACCGTTTTCACTGGTCCATAACCCACTTTGGATACCCGAATGGTATCACCAATGATCACATCAATGGTAAAAACCCCATAGGCACTTGATCGAACAGACTGCTTACTCCGTAGGTTAACCACGTTAGCATCCGATACACGGATATTACTTCCCTTTTCCATCAGAAGCCCAGAAATCACTTTACCTTGCTCCTGAGCCTGAACCATTAAGATTCCAAGCAACAAAAAAGAGAACAATATCCCAAAATATTTAACTTTACTATACATCAGTTTAAAGGTAGCAATTGTTTAGACTGCCAAATGTTAAATAGTTTAAAATCGATCTTATTTATAGGGATAAAAAACAAAATTAGCGCCTTCAGGAACGATGACGAACAGACACATAAAAGCATTCGCAGGTTTGAACTGCTTGATGAAATAATCCTTCCGTTCCGATTGGATCAAGCCTCTTTCCACAAATTCCTCCAGCGAACTGGCATGTATGGTCCAAGCTGTATTCAATTCCTCCCGGTCCAAAATAACCTCTCCCAATCCAACCTGGTGCTGATGGGCAACAAATATCGGATATAGCGTATAGCCTTCTGCCATCATTTCCACAGACACCTCTTGGATGGACTCCTTGTAAAAATCAAGGTCCCGTTTCAAGCTAAGCAAAGGGCTTTCGCTTTTCTTATTTTCTTCTCCTTCGGGCTGCTTGTTCAATAAATCCTGTAAATCCATTATTTCCTCAATTTCAATAAAATCACATTTTCTACGTGCTGCGTATGTGGGAACATATCCACCGGTTTAATCCGTGCAACCTCATATTTCTCCTGCAGCATTTCCAAATCCCTAGCTTGCGTAGCCGCATTACAACTCACATACACGACCTTCTCACTCTCCATCTCCAATATACGAGCCACGACATCTGCATGCATCCCAGCTCTTGGAGGATCCGTGATTACTACATCCGGTTTCCCATGCTCCGCAATGAAATCTGCAGTAAGCACATCCTTCATGTCTCCAGCATAAAACTTTGTATTATGGATCTCGTTGATCGCAGAATTAACTTTTGCATCCTCGATCGCCGTAGGCACATATTCCACACCTACTACTTCCTTAGCCGACCTGGCCACAAAGTTGGCAATGGTTCCAGCTCCAGTATATAAATCGTAAACCAGCTCATCCCCTTTCAGCCCTGCAAATTCACGCGTGATCTTGTACAGCTCATAAGCCTGTTTCGAGTTAGTCTGGTAGAAAGATTTAGGACCAACCTTAAACTTCAAACCTTCCATTTCCTCATAGATAAAATCCCTGCCTGCGTAGATCTCAATCTCCTGATCGAAGATCGTATCGTTACGTTTCTGGTTGATGATATATAATAAGGAGGCTAAATCTGGATATCGCTCATGGATGAATGCCATCAATAGGTCAACCTGTCCTTCTTCCGGATAGGCAAAAACCACGATCACCATCACCTCACCGGTTGAGGAAGTCCGGATAATCAGATTACGTAATGCTCCGTCATGGAACTTCAGGTCATAAAAAGAAATACCGTTCGCCTTGGCGAATTCAAAAATCTCATTTCTAAGAACGTTGGAAGGGTCTTGTTGTAAGTAACAATGATCAATGGCCAAAATCTTATCAAAACGACCGGGAACATGGAATCCCAACGCATCCATCGAATCACCTGGCTGCACCTCGTCTAGATCTGTCAACCAACGTTTGTTCGAAAATGTAAATTCCAGTTTATTCCGGTAATAGGTCGTTCCTTCAGAAGCCAAAATAGGTTCCATTTCGGACACATTCACCTTACCAATCCTTGAAAGTGCATTTCCAACAGACTGCTCTTTGAATTTCAATTGAGCATCATAGCTCATATGCTGCCACTTACAGCCACCACAAACACCAAAATGCTTACAGAAAGGATCCACTCGATAGGCAGAAGGCGACTCCACCTTAACCACTCTCCCCTCCACAAAGCTCTTCTTCTTGCGCTGTAGCTCCACCTCAACAATATCCCCCGGCACCCCCCGTTCAATAAAATAAACAAGGTTATCCTGCTTCGCAACGCCTTTGCCTTCCTCAGCTATATCAATGATTTCCAATCCGGAAACAAATTTCTTCTCTTGTGGTATTCTTCTTCCCATAGTGGCTGCAAAAATAATAAAATAGTAGTTAGTATTTAGTATTTAGTATAAAGACAATACATAGCGCCATAGGTACCCCATATGTCTTAATACTATATACTAACTACTAAATACTACAAAAGCGTGGCTTGCACCAAATACGGAAGCATTTCTTTTTGAAAGGAGATAAAATTCTTGCGGACATCGGCTTCGGAGACGGCGGTGAAGGCGAAGGAGAAAACGATGTTCTTGGAGGTTTTGATAAGGAAAGTCAATCTTTCTTCGGGGATGGTGGATCCTATGGTTTCGTTCTGGATAAAGGATCTTAAGAGGAGGAATTCCAGATCGTCGGAGAGGATCTTGAGGTATTCCTGCGCATTGGCTGATTCTCGGATGAATCCCCAGCCTACAAATTCATTACAAACCGTATAGGTCACACGGCTTACCCTAAGGATGGTATTCGCCAAAAAGGTGGAAAGGTCTCTTTCATGCACGTTTTTGTTCAGGATATCATATACATTATCCTGGATATAATCCATAAGGACCGCATGTAGAATGAGTTCCTTGCTGGCAAAATGTTTATAGAAAGTCGCCTTGGCAATATTAGCGTTCTTGGATAGTTCGTTGACACTGGTTTTATTATAGCCATACTTCCGAAACAAATCCCGGGCGGATTTTTTGATCGCTATGACTATTTTATCTTCCATGAAGGGTAATTTAATAAAAAAGGTTCAGATAATTTCCAAAAAATCGCTTTTTGGCCTATCTGAACCTTTATTTTAAGATATTTTATTATTTTTTTCTAGATTCTTACGGCAAATTATACCATATGTTTATTGCAAAAATCCAAAAACTTAAATGATTTCAGTTTCAAATTGCCCCAAAAACCTTACATCATTCTCAGAGAACAACCTAAGATCTCGGATTTCGTATTTCAGGTTGGTAATCCTTTCGATACCCATTCCGAAAGCATAACCTGAGTATTTCTTGCTGTCGATACCACAGTTTTCCAACACATTCGGGTCTACCATACCACAACCTAAAATCTCTACCCATCCAGACTGTTTACACATTTGGCATCCAGCACCTTTACAGATGGTACAGGAAATATCCATTTCTGCGGATGGTTCCGTAAATGGGAAATAGGATGGACGGAATCGAACTTTGGTATCTTCACCATAAAGTTCCTTCACGAAATGGTATAAGGTCTGTTTCAGATCAGCAAAGGAAACATCCTTATCGATGTAAAGCCCTTCGATCTGATGGAAGAAACAGTGTGCACGTGCGGAGATGGCCTCATTACGATAAACACGTCCAGGCATGATCGCGCGGAAAGGGGGTTGCCCCGCTTCCATCAGGCGGACCTGAACAGAAGAGGTATGCGTACGCAGAACCACATCATTACCATCCTGTTTCTTGATAAAGAAGGTATCCTGCATATCACGGGCAGGGTGTTCTGGAGCAAAATTCAATGCCGAGAAGTTATGCCAATCATCTTCGATCTCATTTCCTTCAGCGACGATAAAGCCTAACTTTTTAAAGATCTCAACAATCTCTTTGCGTACCAAGGATAATGGATGTCTAGAGCCCAAGGTAAAACCAGAACCCGGAAGGGTCAAATCACCTTCATTTCTATCATTCGACGAATCTGATTGGTTGACAAATGCTTCCGAAGATTCTTTGAATTTTGTTTCGGCCAAGATTTTAAAGTCATTCAACACCTTACCCAAGGTTCTTTTCTCCTCAGGACTTACGGTCTTAAACTCTTCAAACAAGGCTTTCACGATGCCTTTCGACACCAAAAACTTCAATCGGAAATTCTCTACATCTTGAGCAGAAGTAGGTTCGAATGCATTTATCTCTTGAGTATACTGCGTTATTTTATCTTGCAACATGCGCCAAAGATACAGCAAATTTTAAAAAAGTAGATGATTTGAATTCTAATAAATTAATCGATTAAAATGGTAAGCCATCATTATCGTCATTATTCTCTGTAAAATCTACGGATTGCTCCTTAGGTTCTTCCTGATGTTGAGATGATGAATTTCTTCCAGATTGGCCGGTTTGTGGTTCAAAGTCTGAACGACGGCCTAATAAATTAAAACTTTCGGCAACAATCTCCGTCGTATAACGACGTATGCCTTCTTTGTCTTCATAGGAACGGGTCCGCAATTTCCCCTCAATATAAACCAACTTCCCTTTGCTCAAATATTTGACGGCGACATCAGCCAAACCACGCCATAACACAATGTTATGCCATTCGGTCTGCTCTACGCGTCTACCATCTTTGGTAAAGGTTTCTGAAGTAGCCAAGGGAAAACTTGCAACACTTACATTTCCCTCCAGATAACGGATCTCAGGGTCTTTGCCCAGATGTCCTACTAAAATAACTTTGTTTACACCTGACATACAATAATTTAGGATTTGGTTAACATCAAAAATATCGCTCTATGAAGGAGCTAATAAGTTTATGCTTAGCTAATTTATCTAATTTATTTGACAAACAATAATTCCAATGGCTTTTTTTGGACTGCAGCCTAACATCTTTTGGGATTCGATAGAAACTAGCGTAAATATTCTGATGGCTAAGCACATGCTTGATCGTCCTTTCGATCTTTTCGGGTATAGCATGACCAAAATACTGCTGATATTCCACCATCGCCACTAATTCCGGTATTTCAAGCGGACCGGCTGATTCCACCAAAGGGAATTCATAGAGATTGGCCCAAATATCTCCATCCATACGTTGGGACATCAGTACGGCATCGTCCTTTTCAACGATAAAATAATGGAAAAATCGATCCCTGCTTTTTTTACCTTTATTTTTCACAGGTAGCTCAGCAACCCTCGAAGTGTTCAGCGCAACACAATCCAAACGTAATACACATTCGGCACAATTAGGATTCTTAGGTTTGCATTGTAAAGCTCCAAAATCCATGATGGCCTGATTATAGGTCGCAGGATGATCCGTATCCAGTAATTCCTGGGCTAATCCAGCGAATATTTTTTTTCCCGCACTACTGTTTATGGGCTCCCCAATCCCAAAATATCGAGCTAATACGCGGAACACATTCCCATCCAATACAGCCCTTGGTTCATCGTTCGAAAAAGATGAAATAGCTGCCGCCGTATATTCGCCAACCCCGGGAAGTTTCAAAAGTTCTTCGTAAGCAACAGGAAATGAGCCGGCATGATTTTCCATCACATATTTACTGGCCTTATGCATGTTCCTAGCACGGGAATAATAGCCCAATCCCTGCCATAATCGTAAAATGGTCGCTTCCTCTGCAGCTGCAAATTTTGTTACATTCGGAAGTTCCTCAACAAATTTAAAAAAATAGGGCATTCCCTGCTCCACCCGGGTTTGTTGGAGGATGATTTCTGATAACCAAATTACATAGGGATTCCTTGTTTCCCGCCATGGTAAAGCCCTTTTGTGCTGATGGTACCATGCCAAGATATGTTCCGAAAAAGACATGTTGCAAAGATGTTAAATAATTGGATTCCCTCCTGCCAAAAAGTTATTAAATGTTAAAATATGTTCTATTTTTTTCAACAAATGATATTTTTACGCCCGACTAGAAAAAATAGGGAGAAAGAAACTATGATTAAACAAAAGACTTCCATTGTCATTTTAGATGCCAATGGAGACTCGAATCAGAAGATTCAAATACCGACCATTATCCTAAAAAACTGGAAAATTATTCTTGGTGTAAGCCTCTTTTTCATCTGTATGATCTGTGCTGTTGTTGTCTTTGTGGCAACCAAAACACAGAGCGATCGTTATGAACAGGAGCTGACCAAAAAAATGGAAGCATTGGAAAAAGCCAAACAATCCTTAGCGGTTGAAGAGGCTTCAAACCAATTGAATTTAGTACAAGTACAAAAATCATTTGAATCAATCGATAGTACCTTAAACCAAATTAATGCCAAAATGCGCAAAAGAGGTTTAAAAGATGTAGCACCTAAGTTAAAAAATGCAGGGGGACCTATTGAAAAAGAAGAGAATTTGGATGAATTGAGTAAATATTACGAAAAGAGATTAAAGAGTATTGATAAGAAATTGGAAGGTTTACCATTAGGTATTCCTCACCATGGAAAAATCACTTCTCGTTTTGGCTATCGCCGTAATCCTTTTACTAACAGAGGATTAGAAATGCATTCGGGGATTGATATTAAAGGTAGTATTGGCGAACCTATCAAAGCAACCGCAGCTGGAAAGATTGTTCATGCTGGGTATAAAGGGCAATATGGTAAGGTAGTTATCATTGAGCACAGCAATGGCTGGGAAACAAGATATGCACATTTGTCGACTACCAAAGTAAAGGTGGGTCAAAAAATAGACGCTGGTCAGGTAATTGGTACACTTGGGAATACAGGTAGATCAACTGGACCCCATTTACATTATGAGTTGTTGAGTTATGGTAAAAAACTCAACCCTGAGAAGACGATGTTGTTTTAAGGTTTTTTACTTCCGAGCGAGGAACAAAACGTCATTGCGAGGAACGAAGCAATCTTTACACATATCGAAAGATTGCTTCGTTCCTCGCAATGACTTTTTTATATACAATCCCTACAAAGTCTTCTTATTATCCTCCTGATCCACATCCGCCAATCTCTTCGTCGGATCTATCTCCACTGATTTCACAGCTTTCGAAACAGGAACTACATAAGTCGGCTGGGTCCAGAACCAATCCGTCAACACCGTTCTTTTCACCCCATTATAAATGTCAAAACCTTCCGCAGGTTTATCCGCTCTCATTTCACGTAAAGGAATATAGAACAATTCCTTCGTACCATCCTGATACTCCACCAACAAATCTATCGGCATCGCCAGATTCGATTTATTAACAACCTCAATACCTGTACCCGTTACATTCCCCACCGCATAGTCAATCTTCCTCGTCGTATTAATGAACAAATTGAAATACCATTTCAAATTGATTCCAGAAACATCTTCGGCAACACGTTTAAAATCATTCGGCGTAGGATGTTTGAACTTCCAAAGATCATAAAACTTCAAGAAAGTCTTTTGTAGATTTTCCTTTCCGATAATATAACCCAATTGCTCCGCCAAAACAGCCCCTTTATTATAGGCTTCGTTACTGTAGGCAAAATTCGTATTGTAATAATCCGCCAATAAACTCATAGGCTCCTCCACTTTCGAATTTGCCAATCGGTAATAGGCAAGATAGGCTGCCCCGATCGGATTCAATGCTTTTGCCTGTGGCCTAACAAACAATTCGGTCAATGCCAATTCTTCAATATAGCTCGTAAAACCTTCATCCATCCATTCATCAACGGTCTCATTGATACCGAATAGATGTTGATACCAAGAATGCGCTGCCTCATGGTAGATCACTCCAACCAAGCTTTTCAAGTTTCTGCCACCCGTAATCAGGGTAACAGTTCCATACTCCATTCCGCCATCCCCACCTTGAACAATGGTATAAGTTTCCCAAGGATAAGCCCCAAAATGTTGTCCGGTAAAATCAAAGAATTCTGTTGCCAGACCTAAAGCCTGCTTCCAGTTGCTAACTATTGTCCCATCTGTCGGAAGATACACCGTATACACCTGAACACCCCCTTTACTTTTTGCGGAGTCCACTACAAACTTTGGATCTGCTGCCCAAGCAAAATCATGGATATTCTTTGCTTTATAATGCCAAGAAGCTTTGTTCTTGTTGAGTTTCAATTTAGGTTTGCTGACATATCCTTTCACCTCTGAAGGGTTTTGAAGTTTACCCGACGAACCGATCACATAATCCTTATTGATATGTATGGTCACATCAAAATCGCCAAACGGCGCTATAAATTCACGACCCACATATTCATCCAGATGCCATCCAAACTCATCAAAATGGGCCATTTTCGGATACCATTGCGTCATAGAGAAAGCTACTCCTTCCTTCGAGTTCCGGCCACTACGACGGATCTGCTCCGGAACCTGAGCCTGCCATTCCAGATCAAACTCCACCGTCGCACCATCTTTGATGCTGCTTGGCAAGCTTACTTCCAAAATGGTTCCATCCTCTTTGAACGAAACGGCCTGGCCATTATATTTTACGGATTTTATTTTCTGAAAACCAATTTGCTCCGGCTTCAGTTCAGCAATTCTACTTTCTGATTTTGAGATACCGTCGATTACTTTCTTGGTCACCATACGGGCATCGGGATCCGAGATATTCTTAAGGCGCTCATCCATCATGCTGCCCGGTTGGAAAGCATTGAAATAAAGATGGAAATAGACTTTGGAAAGCTCCTGACCGGAATTATTGCCATATTTCAACTTCATTTTACCATCATACTGATATGTTTTTTCATTCACATCAATATCCATGGTATAATCAACATCCTGTTGCCAATAAGTTTTTCGTTGACCGTAACTTGCCAAGGAGACAGCGGTCAATAATAGGTAAATAATTGTCTGTTTCAAGTTCATACATCAAATATATAAAAATTAACCGATGACGATTTCGATCTGTCTATTTCGGAACTCCTGCATCATGGCATCAAAGTCGTCATTCTTTACAAAGAGCTTATTCCTCCAGATGCGGATGGGTGTTCCTTTCTGGTTCTTATAGATCGCGATCAGGTTACCCCCCGAACGCAGGTGGTTCTTGATATAAGCCAGGTTTTCATAGGAAACTTCATATACCTTCCCAGCTTTATCAATGTGCAACCGATCGGTCTGTAAAACCCAGGTAGAAGGTTGCAGACTGATCTTTACGGCCAAAAAAAGAATGACAGGAATACAGAACAGCAAGATCAAGATCTTCACAATTTCCGAAACCTGCACATAGGACAATAAAAACCCTGCAGCAAAAAGGCAACCTAAAAGTATCCAGATAAACCTTCCTCGATGCAGGGTATGTATATGAAAAATCATGTTTTAATTCTATTCATTAACGGGAACTTCCTCCCCTTTAGTATTGATCTGTATGGTTTCTTCTTCCCCCAATTTAACGACCGAAGCAGTACCATCAAAGAATGGGCTCACCATACTATACACAAATGGTATAACCGTGGTTCCCTTCTCGTTTACAAAACCATACTTTTCACCATCATTGGATGCAATGAATAAGTTAGGTGTATTCGCTAAATACAATTCCTGAAAACCATCCAAAATCATCTTATTTGATTTTAGATCAAAGATCTTGAATTTTTCACCATCCAAAACCACGAAGTAGTGTTCGTCATATTGCAGGATACTCTCATGGGTAGCTGGAATAATGATCTGTCCTGATTTATTTAGGATACCCGACTTTTCATTTTCCATAAATATCGCATGGTTACCTTCAAATGTGCTCAAAAAATCATAGGTTTTTCCCCAAAGATTTTTCCCAGTCTTGTCCATAATCCCGAATTTTCCATCTTTGGAAAACTGATATGCTCCCAATACATCATCATAAACAATGGATTCATAGGTCAAAGGCAACACCGTTTTGCCTTGTAGATTTAGAAATCCCGCTTGGTATTCACTATTCACCGCTACGATAATCCCATCCCGAACTTCGGAAAGACTGGTAAATAAGGGTTGGGTTAATATTTCGTCATTCACATTCTTCAATCCATATAAACCGGAAGTAGTATCATAATAAGCGATCATATCTTCGCCCAATTCCATGTCTTCACCTTCTTCCATACCTAGGTCACCCGCACTTTCCTGGAAGCCCACAGGGGGAGCAAAAAAATCTGTTGAAACCTGTTCTTTGGTAATTGATTTAGCAACAAACTGTACACCACTCAGGTCAACCTTTAGTGCTGCACCTGGAAGATTTCCCAGGAAATCAAAAGCTCCAAACGTATAAGCAGGAATATTTTCGGTATACCACACTTGGATGCTAGGTATTTCTTCGTCGCCCAAAGCCGCTAGATCATCAATTGTAGGACTAATAATCGCCAATTTACAAGGATAACCAGAGATGGTTTCCGTTTTTCCGGCAACAAATTCGATCTGAAATTGATCTTCAGCAGCTTCTTCACCGAATAAAGGGCCAGCACCTTCTGATTGCATAAAAGAGGAATCCGAAAGGTTTAGATGGTAGACCTTTTTAGTTGTTTTATCAACAATCTGAACAAAATCTTCCGCCATGCTTGAATTAACCAGGAATTTATCTTTGGCTGACCATACCTGAATAGCGAAACCACCTTTTTCAGTCTCTGCCAAAATAGCCTTTAGTGATGCTAATTCTTCATCATTTTCATCCATGTCAGGGCTATTCAACTCGTCCATCAACTCCTGGTTGAGAGAAATTTGATAGGCAATTTTAAAAACAGGGACTTGGGCGAAACTAGAATGGCTAAATACACTGATAAATAGCAGGGAAAGAAAAAATCTCATGGTATATATATTATATCGCAAAAATCCTTGTTTTTTCTGAATCTACAAAAGTGAATCCCTTTATTTTTTATACATTTTAATTTTTATCCACATAAACCCTCTTTGTACATTTTTTAAAATTGATTATGTATGATTTAATCTTATTTCTAGTTCAGGTTTCCTATATTTGAAATCCTAAACTTTAAAATTATGCGAATCCATCTCCTATTGGCCTTATGCTGTTTCAGTTTATTTGCAAATGCGCAGAAAAAGAAACCGAATATTGTGATCATCATATCCGACGACCATTCGTACCAAACGATCGGTGCATACGGATCGAAGATTGCACATACGCCAAATCTGGATAGGATTGCCAATGAGGGGGCTACCTTCAATAGAGCCTATGTGACCAATTCCATCTGTGGCCCAAGCCGCGCCAGCTTATTGACAGGAAAGTACAGCCATAAAAATGGCTTTAAGGACAATGAAACTTCCAATTTTGATCATGGCCAAGATCTGTTCGTCAAGCAGCTACAGCGCAACGGCTATCAAACTGCTTGGATCGGAAAGATCCATCTGGGAAGAAAACTACAGGGATTTGACTATTACAGCATCTTAGTTGGCCAAGGACATTATTTCAATCCCGATTTTATCAGCAGCAAAAATGGAGCAGCCGAAACCATGGATCGAGAGGAAGGTTATGTGGCGGATATCGTGACGGACCGTGCCATAAATTGGTTGGAGCAAAAAGACCAGGAGGAGCCTTTCTGTCTGATCATCGGCCATAAAAGTACCCACCGCACCTGGATGCCTGACCCGAAAGATTTCGGCAAGAACGATAACAAGAACATCCCTTTGCCAGATAATTTCTTTGATGGATATGAGGGCAGGAAAGCGGCAGCAGTCCAGGAGATGAGCATTGCGAAGGATATGCAGATGGGCTATGACCTCAAGATGTTCGATAGCCCGGAAATGATGCGAAAAGATGGTAATTTCAAAAGGATGACCGACCAGCAGTTTCAACAATATGTAGCATATTATCAACCTATACAGGCAAAACTCAAGGCGGCCAACCTCCAAGGTGAGGAGTTGGCGAAATGGAAGTACAACCGATATATGATCGATTACCTGAATACGGCCGAATCGATGGATCGGAATATCGGTCGGGTATTGGATTATTTGAAGGAAAAGAACCTGGAAGAAAATACGATCGTTCTTTACCTATCGGACCAGGGATTCTATATGGGTGAGCATGGATGGTTCGACAAACGTTTTATGTACGAAGAGTCTTTCCGTACGCCTATGCTGGCGAAGCTCCCAGGTGTAATCCCGGCTAATTCCCAGGTTGACGGGATGGTGCTGAATGTGGATATTGCACCCACATTATTGGAACTGACCGGTACGGCGATTCCAAAGGATATTCAGGGAAAATCATTCCTAAAAGTGGCTGAAGGAAAGAAGAGAACTGCCAGGAAACAGCTTTTCTACCATTATTATGAGAATGGCGAGCATGCGGTATCCCCACATTTTGGGGTGAGTGATGGCCGGTACAAATTGATCCGATATTACAAACGTGTTGATGGATGGGAATTGTTCGATATGAAAACCGATCCTAGGGAAATGAAGAATATCTACGAGGATCCAAAATCCCAGAAAATCGTTAAGAAAATGAAGGCCTTATTGATGAAGGAAATCAATGAAAATGAAGATGTTGAAGCAAAAGCGCTGATGGATTAATCGACACTAAAACTTTGTTTTAATCAACTATAAATAGTTCGGAAGCGATCTGGTCGGCAAGGAGTTTTCCAGTTGGGCTAAGGGTTATTATCTTTTCCGGAGAGACAAGAATATGTCCGGCTTGTTGGAAATCCTTTACTTGGCCCATTAAATCATTCAGATATTCCGTTCCAAAGTTATTTTTCACATATGCAGGATCGACCCCCCATTTGGTTCTTAAAGAGGTCATGATGTATTCATTGAAACGATCCTTTTTACTGAGGATTTCTGTTTCCAATGGAAGGTTATTCACTGCCAAGCTTTTAAGGTAAAGAGCATTGTTTGCCAGGTTCCAGGACCTGGATATTTTATTGAAGGAATGTGCAGAAGGACCAATTCCTAAGTAAGGTTTGCCCTTCCAATAATTCGAATTATGGATGGCATACTTGCCTGGTTTTGCAAAATTAGAGATCTCATATTGCTCATAGCATTCATTTGTCAGGGTACCTATGAGTAGGAGCATTTGCTCGGCACTCTGCTCTTCATTCAGTGGCGGTGTTTTCCCTTTGTTGATCATATGGTCCAAAGCCGTTTTCCGTTCTACGGTCATGGAATAGGAAGAAATGTGTGGAACCTGCAGATCGATCAACTGCTGCATATTATTTTTCCATTTCTGATCGGTCAATAAAGGAAATCCATAAATCAGATCGCAGGTAATGTTCTCAAACCCCGCATCCTGTACACGTTTTATGCTTGATAAAGCTTCTTCCGCATTATGGGCTCTGTTCATCCAGCGGAGATCTTCTTCATAGAAGGATTGTATGCCGATGCTGAAGCGATTTACAGGGGTTTGACGTAATGCATGTACTTTATTTTTGTCAAGATCATCGGGGTTTGCTTCCAAGGTAATTTCTGCCTGGTTATCGATCTCAAAGTATTGGGATACTTGGTCGATGAGCTCCATGATTTCATCCGCCTCCAAAATGGAAGGAGTACCCCCACCAAAATAGATCGAAGAGACCTGTTTGTCCTCCAGGTAGGCAGCTCGCAGCGCAATCTCCTTTTTCATCGCAGCCAACACCTCTTTTTTATATTGTAGAGAGGTGCTAAAATGAAAATCACAGTAGTGACAGGCTTGCTTACAAAAAGGAATGTGGAAGTAGATCATGGGTGCCCGCTCAGTTTGTTAAGAAGCAAATGTACGGTTATTTAGCAGACAGACTTAATTTTAATTTATTAAACTCAGTTTGTTAGATAATCAAAAAAACACATAAATTGATTAACAAACCTATTTGTTATAAATTTATACACATCAAACTCTTTAGGTAGTCAAAAAACTTAAAAAATGATTAACAAATCTATTTAATATAAATTTTTGTACATCAAACACTTTGGATATTTTCAAAGCCTATAAATTTGAAAAGCCGGCTCCTGAAGAAGGTTTGATTATCGTTGTAATGTCGGCCTGGTTCATGGATCGACCAGGAACTTTCTCTTCTTATTATAATAAAAAGGAATGGCATCCATGCGGCATCATTGCTGGTTTTAGGTATTGAGTTTTCCGTTTTTACTTGATAAAAATCACCTCAATGTCCGGATTTCTTTTCAGAAGTTCATCGACTAACAGCATATTATCGCTGGGTGTGATAAACACATCCTCGTATTTTTTAAAATAGATAATAATCCCTTTGGTATTCGAGGTGGAGGGATTACTTGCTTGCCAGTTGGAGGTATTTACTTCCAATTTCCTAATCGATTGGATGTCAATCCCTTCTTTCTTGAATAAAGCCTTATAATAAAACCTATCGCCTTCAATCCAATATCGGGTTACTTTTTGCGCAAGAAAATAGGCAAGTCCAGTCAAAAGATAACCCAAACCCAAAATAATCAACCCATCCTTCCAGGTAGCATCCGTAAATATCAAAATCAAAAAGGTTGGGATAAGAATAACGGTTAACAAAGCAAAAACGGACAATATCGGCTTTATACCTTGTTGAGGTGGAAAGACCAGTATACTGTTATTATTATTCACGTTCATTCCTTTAAAGATAGCAATTCTAGTTTTCTCCACCGATTATTCCTTAAATTATATAATTCATTCAACCTTTTTATTGCTTGCCAATCAATAAATTGATTACTTTGGGTGTAATTCTTTTTAGTATTTCATATTATGGCAACATTTCAAATTACTGAAGCAGAAGTTAAGGACCTGATCAAAAAGTTGAACTTAGCACCCATCATCTTGGAAATTTTCGATGAACAGATAGTCGATGAAATTGCAATGGACGAATTTCGCAAACGTATCAGCAAGCCATATTCCATTTTTACGTTAGATTCCAATGAGCAGGAAGCCTATCAAGTGCAGCGATTTATCCCCATTTTTGAATTCGGATCGGATAGAATTATCGCCTATGATCTCGAGAACAAAGGCTTTATAAATTATTCCTTAGAAGAAGGCATCCAGAGCCCTACATTACTGACCTTTGAAGGTGTGTTTTTGGAAGAAATGATTGCTATGTTCGAAAACGAAGTTTCTGAATCAGACATCATTCATATCGGAAAACTTCTCGGGTTTAAACACACGGAAAGCATAGTGGAAGATTACCTGGAATCCGAAGAAAATGACGGATTATCTACTTTTGAAGAAATGGACGCCTGGACAGAAAAAACCTTGGATAAATACCATTTAAAAATATAAGAAAAATGAAATAGGCAATTTATTTTTTCAAAAGCTTTTGAATTAAAGCGTCCAATTTACCATCTACAATACCTCCAGCATAAATCACTTTACCTTGATGGATCAGTACCACCTGAGGAACACCATTTACGCCATATGCTTTTGTAATCTTTCCGTCTTGATCCATTAAGGTTGAAAAAGTAGGTTTATTCCTTTCATAAAAATTGTTCAATTGGCTTTTATTATCTTCCGAATTTATTCCCCACACCTTCAAACCCTTCTGCTCATATTTGGCGACCATTGAATTCATTTTAGGAACTGCACTGATACAATAGCTACAGTTTTTGACCCAGAATTCCAAAAGAACCAAATCATCCTTAAAATCAGACATAGTAACCATTTTACCCGTCTGGAAATCTTCCAATTCAAAGGCA